>NZ_JAAGPM010000061.1:0-45274 GCF_017104865.1 Burkholderia sp. Ac-20349 | reverse complement strand
ACAGCCTCGGCCACGGCGGCAACGACGCGCAGAAGACGATCGGCATCATCTGGATGCTGCTGATCGCGACGGGCTATGCGTCGGCGACCGCCGATGCGCCGCCCGCGTGGGTGATCGGCGCGTGCTACCTGTCGATGGGCCTCGGCACGCTGTTCGGCGGCTGGCGCATCGTGCGGACGATGGGCCAGAAGATCACGAAGCTCAAGCCGGTCGGCGGCTTCTGTGCGGAAACCGGCGGTGCGATGACGCTGTTCCTCGCGTCGTTCCTCGGCATTCCGGTGTCGACCACGCACACGATCACCGGCGCGATCGTCGGTGTCGGCGCGACGCAGAAGCTGTCGGCCGTGCGCTGGGGCGTGGCCGGCAACATCGTGTGGGCGTGGGTGCTGACACTGCCCGCGGCTGCGTTGTTCGCAGCCGGCGGATGGTGGCTTGGGCACCGGATCTTCTGATGCAGGCGGCCCGCGAGCGTCACCGCGGCGGGCTGCCCATATCGGTCGAGCCCATCGTGATGCCGAACAGACGTTGACCTTCCGGCGTGTCCTCGACTCTCCAGCCCTCGGCGCTCAGCGCCGCCCGGATCCGGTCGGCTTGCGCCCAGTCCTTGCCTGCCCTCGCGCGCTCACGATCATCGAGCAACACGCGGACGTGTTCCGGAACGTCGAACGCAACCGGCCGCCATTCACGCAAACCGAGGCCAAGCACGGCGTCGAAGCTGTCCACGGTCGCTTTCAGGGTCGCCGGTGGCAGATTGCTCCTGACCAGATCCCACAGCACCGCGAGCGCCCTGGGCAGATTCAGGTCCTCGTTCACCTCGGCGTCGAATCGTGCAGCGAAATCCGCATCGACGCGCCCGCCGTCCGGCCAGCCGGCATAGACCTGCCGCAGTCGATTCAGCGCGGTTTGTGCCGCCTCGAGCGACGCCCACGAGAAACGCAGCTTGCTTCGATAATGGGCCGTCAGGCACAGGTAACGGTACGCGAGCGGATCGACATTCCGGCTCTGCAAGGTCTGCAGACGGATGAAATCGCCACTCGACTTCGACATCTTCGCATCGGCATCGGCCTCTGCATCGCGTGTCAGAAAGTGCCCGTGCATCCAGTAATTCGCGAGCTGCGTGCCGTGGGCCGCCCGCGTCTGCGCGATCTCGTTGCTGTGATGCACGGCGATGTGATCCTCGCCGCCGCAATGGATATCGAACAAGGTCCCGAGATACTTCGCCGACATCGCCGAGCATTCGATATGCCAGCCCGGAAAGCCGCGCCCCCACGGGCTGTCCCATTCCATTTGCCGCTTGACGTCGGCCGGGCTGAACTTCCACAACGCAAAATCCGTGATGCTCCGCTTCTCGCCCAGCGCTACCCGCTTGCCCGCCTGCAGCCCGGCGCGGTCCAGCCGCGCGAGATAACCGTAGTCATCCTGCCGACTGGTATCGAAGTAGAGGCCATCGTCCGTCCGATAGACGTAGCCGGCCCGGTCGAGCGTCTCGATGAACGCGATCTGTTCGGCGATGTGATCGGTGGCACGGCACCAGACCGTCGGCTCGAGCAGGTGGAGCGCGCGCCAGTCCCGGACGAACGCCTCGGTGTAACGCCGGGCGATCTCCCACGCCGATTCGCCGGTTCGACGGCTCCCCTTCTCCATCTTGTCTTCGCCTTCGTCCGCATCCGAAGTCAGGTGGCCGACGTCGGTGATATTGACGACGTGCCGGACCGCGTATCCGTTGCGCTCCAGCACGCGACGCAGGAGATCCTCGAACACGTAGGTTCTCAGGTTGCCGATATGGGCATCGTCGTAGACCGTGGGGCCGCAGCAATACATGCCGACCTGCCCGGGATGGATAGGCGTGAACGGGCGCACGGTACGCGACCAGGTGTCATACAGCGCAAGCGGCATCGAGTTTCTCCGTCCGGAAAGGGTCGGCCCAAAAACAAAAAGGCCGCCTGTTTTGCATCACAGGCGGCCGGAAGGCGATTGCTTGAATGTTTAGCGAGTTCGCTAGACGCAACTTCCCCCAGGCATGTTCTGACAACATGCGCGGATCAGCGAGGAGGGGGAAATGGTGCGATCAAGCATGCGGACGATGCTAACGCCTATAGACGGCAATGGTCAACACCGTCGAGCCGTCGTTCCCGGTGACGATCCCGTGGCAGTGGCCACGCGGCCGGCACTGACCGGACGGATCTCATGCCCGCTTGCACCCGGCAAAAAAAAAGCGCGAACCTCGGTTCGCGCCAAAGAGAGACCTCTCGCTGAAGACGTCACTACCCCACACAACACTGCTCAGAACGAATGCCGCATCCCGATCCGCACGTCGGCCTGCGTCTGCGTCGTCGACGGCGTGAAGCTGTAGCCGACCACCGCATCCACGCCTTGCGACGCGCGCAGGTAATCGCCGGAGAGGTACACGTCCGTGCGCTTCGACAGCATGTAGTGCAGGCCCGCCGTGCCCTGGTTCCAGTGATGGCCTTCGAAGCGCGTGTGCTGGTAGCCGGCGATCAGGCTCAATGCCGGCGTGAACTGGTACGAGCCGCCGCCTTCATAGACCTGCATGTGCGACGACTGGCCGAAGCCCTTGATCGTCGTGTACGAGAAGTTGCCGTCGAGCGTCAGCTTGCCGATCGTGTAGCTCGTGCCGATGCCGAAGGTGCCTTGGCTGTCGACATCCATCGGCGTGTTCGCAAACAGGTCGGTGCGTGCGCCGGTCGCCGGATCGACGGTGACGGTCTGCTGGCCGAGGAACGTATGCGTGCCGATCATCGCGTACGGGTCGAACGCATAGATGCCGTTCGGGTTGTTCAGGCGCGTGTACGCGGCACCGATCGAGAAGTCGCCCTTCGTGAAGCTCGCACCCGCGCTCCATGCGCTGTTGCGGTGGAAGTTGCCCGCGACGTTGCCGAACGAGTACATCGCACCGAACTTGAAGCCGCTGAGGTCGTTCGACAGGAACTTCACCGAGTTCGGCAGGCGGTCGCCGTTGAAGCGGTCGAAGTCGCCCTGGTGGATCGCATAGCCGCTGCCCCACGCGGAGATGTTGTAGATCGATACGAGTTCGTTCGTGATGTCGAGCTGGTTACCGAACGACAGCGTGCCCCAGTCGTTCTGCAGGCCGACATACGCCTGGCGGCCGAATTCCGAGCCGCCGAAGCCGAGCTGCCCGGTGCCGAGGCGGAAGCCGCTCTCGAGGGTGAACACGGCCTTCAGGCCGCCACCGAGATCTTCCGTGCCCTTGAGGCCGAAACGGTTCCCGTACGCGACGCCGTCGTCGAACTTGACCACGTGCGAGCCGCCCGTGTTGTTCACGTACGTGATGCCCGCGTCGAGAATCCCGTACAGCGTCACACTGCTCTGCGCATGCCCGATGGCAGGTACACAGGCCGCGCATGCAAGCGCGGCGGCTACGGCAACTTTCGTATGCTTCATTATCGACCACCCTCCCTGAACCGTTCGATGGAAAGAACCTCGTGCCGGCGCGCGCTGCGATGCGCCGGTGGATTCGAATTCGGTACGCCCGCTGGCTTTGGTATTTCGTTTTCCGCAATAACGCAGCCATTGGCGAAAAATACAAACCCATATTTCGCGCCACCCGTCTGAAGGCGACACCAAATGGTCACGATGCGACTGGTCGGGAAAACACGTAGACGGGCGGCACGGTAAAAACCGGCCGCCGCGAGGGCGGGAATCAGTGACCGTCGAGGGCCGCGCGCACGGCCGGCAGGCCCGGTGCGCCGGCCGCCGTCGTCACGCCGTCCAGCCAGCCGGCCACCAGCGCCGGGTCGGCTTTCAGCGCATGCTGCGCCGCGAGCGCGGGCGACGTCTTGTGGTCGAGCATGTCGGCGATCATCCGGTTCTCGACGTCGACCGAGAACGTCATCTGCCGGAACAGCCGCGCGAGGTTCCCGCACTGGCCGGCGAACCCGGCGCGCGTGACCGTATTGACCGTCGCGCCGCCGTAGTTCGGGCCGAAATACGCATCGCCGCCCGACAGGTAGGTCAGGTGGAACTTCGTGTTCATCAGATGCGGCTCCCACGCCAGAAACACGATCCAGCGCTTGTCGCGCACCGCGCGCTCGACCTGCGTGAGCATGCCCGTCTCGCTCGATTCGACGAGCGACCAGTTCGCCGGGCCGAGCGCATGGTCGGACAGCAGCCGCTTGATGTTCTGGTTCGCGGGCGCGCCGGGCTCGATCCCGTAGATCTTGCCGCCGAAGCGGTCCGCGTAGCGCGCGAGATCGGCGAACGTATGCACGCCGGCGGCCGCCACGTAGTCGGGCACCGCGAGCGTGAACTTCGCGCCGCTCAGGTTCGCGTGCAGCACGTCGATCGATTTCTCGTCGACGAACGGCTTCACGAGCGGCGCCTGCGCGGGCATCCAGTTGCCGAGGAACACGTCGACCTGCCCTTTCTTGAGCCCCTGGTACGTGATCGGCACCGACAGGTTCGCCACGTCCTGCCGGTAGCCGAGCGCCTTCAGCACGACGCCCGCCATCGCGTTCGTCGCATCGATGTCGGTCCAGCCGGGCGCCGCCATCTTCACGTCGCTGCACGTCTGCGGGTCGGCCGCGTGCGCGGCCTGCGTCGTCATCACGCACGCGGCCGCGGCGAGCGCCGCGCCGATCCGGATTGCTGCATTGCATTGCCGTTCCATCGTCCGCTTCCTCCGTCGTTCGTCAGTGATCGCGATCCGGGACGCTCAGCGCCCGACGCGCGGAAAACGCGCCATCGCCTCGAGCGTGTCGAGTTCGATGTGATTGCGCATGTAGCGCTGGCTCGCGTCGGTGAACGGCTGCCAGTCCCACGCCTGGATGCGGCCCTGCGTCGTCGCCGCGTAATGAAAGCGCCGGCGCCGCTGGCTCGCGCGCACCTGCCGGTCCAGTTCGGGCAGGTTCCAGCGCTGCGCGGCTTGCGCGCGGAACGCGGCGAGCACGTCGGCCGCCTCCGGCGTGCCGGCGAGGTTCGTCAGCTCGCGCGGATCGTCGGAGAGGTTGTAGAGCTGGTCGGGATCGGCCGGGCAATGCACGTACTTCCAGTCGCCGCTGCGGATCATCACGACCGGTGCAACCGCGCCTTCCGCGAGGTATTCGCCGAGCGCAACGTCGTGTGCCGGCGTGCCGTGCAGGTGCGGCACGAGGCTCGCGCCATCGACCGGGTCGGGCCAGCCGCCGGCCGGTGCGGCGCCGGCCAGGTCGACCAGGGTCGGCAGCAGGTCGACGTGCGACACGGGTCCGCGCACGCGCGCGGCACCGAAACGGCCCGGCGCATGGACGATCAGCGGCACGCGGCAGCCGCCTTCGAAGAACGTCATCTTGTACCAGAGCCCGCGTTCGCCGAGCATGTCGCCGTGGTCGGACGTGACGATCACGATCGTGTCGTCGGCGAATCCGCATTGTTCGAGCGCGGCCAGCACGCTGCCGAATTGCGTGTCGACGTAGGACGTCGCGCCGTAATAGGCGCGGCGCGCGGCGCGGATCTGCGCGTCGGTGGGCGGCGTGCGGTCGTTCTCGCAGACGAAGCGCAGCCGCTGCGAATGCGGATCGCTTTGCGCCGCGTCGAGCCGCACGGCCGGCATGTCGATCTCGTCGTCGCTGTATTGATCCCAGTATTCGCGCGTGATCGCATACGGGTCGTGCGGATGGGTCAGTGACACGACCATGCAGAACGGCCGTGCATCGTGCCCGGCCGCGCGTTCACGCGCGACGTCGTACAGCTTCTGTTTCGCGGCGAACGTGACCTCGTCGTCGAAATCGAGCTGGTTCGTGCGCACGCATGGGCCGGCCTCCAGCACCGAACTCATGTTGTGATACCAGCTCGGCCGCTCGGTCGGGCTGTCCCAGTCGGGCACCCAGCCGAAATCGGCCGGATAGATGTCGGTCGTGAGCCGCTCCTCGAAGCCGTGCAGCTGATCGGGCCCGCAGAAATGCATCTTGCCGGACAGCATCGTCCGATAGCCGCCCGCGCGCAGGTAGTGCGCGAACGTCAGCGTTTGCGCCGGTAATTCGGCGGCGTTATCGTAGGCGCCGATCCCCGACGGCAGCTTGCCGGTCAGCAGCGAGAAACGCGACGGCGCGCACAGCGGGCTCGCGCAATACGCGGCGTCGAATACGACGCCTTGTGCGGCGAGACGGTCCAGCGTCGGCGTGCGGGCGACGCGATTGCCATAGGCCGGCAGCGCGAACGGCGTGAGCTGGTCGGCCATCAGGATCAGGATGTTGGGTGTCGGGTTCGTCATCGGCAGTCGTGGGGAAAACGGTGTTCGAATGGAACGGCGCGCCGCTCGCGCGGCGAGACGTCCGGCATGACGGAAACAGCACGAAGAAAGTGCCGCACGTGCGGCCCGCGACTGGCTAGAATCGCGGAATGCCTTGCGCGGCGGCCCTGAAGCGGGATGCGAAGCGCATGTGCCGTACCGTCCGATGCACTATCGCCCGCCCGAATTCGCGCGGGAAGGCGTCCGGCCCTTATGGGGCCATTAGAGAGACTTATGTCGAAATCCGAACCGTTACCGTCGATGCAGGCGCTGCGCGCGTTCGAATCGGCCGCCCGGCTCGCGAGCTTCACGGCCGCCGCGCGCGAACTCGGCTCCACCCAGCCGGCCGTGAGCCAGCAGGTGTTTCAGCTCGAAGCCGAACTGGGCGTGCCGCTGTTCGAGCGCAGCCCGCGCGGCGTCACGCTGACGGCCGACGGCCAGTGCCTGTACGAAGCGGTGCGGGTGAGCCTCGACACGCTGCGCGGCGCAACCGCGACCCTGCGTGCGCGCCGCGAGCATGGCGCGCTCACGATCGTCACCGACTTCGGCTTCGCGACCTACTGGCTGATGCCGCGCCTGGCCGGGCTGAAGCGCGTGATGCCGGATGTCGACGTGCGCGTCGTCACGTCACAGGATTACGACGCGCAGCGCGACCACGGCGACATCGCGATCCTGTTCGGCGACGGCCACTGGCCGTCGTGCACGGCTGCCCGCCTCTTTCCGGAATCGGTCACGCCCGTGTGCTCGCCCGCGTTCCGCGACGCGCACCCGCACGTCGCGCGGGCCGAGCACCTGCTCGCGGTGCCGCTGCTGCACGTGCAGCCGACGCGCCCCGAGCGCTGGCTGTCGTGGTCCGGCTGGTTCGACGCGCACGGGCTCGATACGGCCGCCGCCGCGCGCGGCGTGACCTTCAACAGCTACGCGCTCGTGATCCATGCGGCGCTGCTCGGCGAAGGCGTCGCGCTCGGCTGGTCGCCGCTCGTCGACGAACTCGTCGCATCCGGGCAGCTCGTGAAGCTCGTCGACGCGCCGGTCGTCACGTCGCGCGGCTACTTCCTGGTGCGGCCGCCGCAGCGGCCCGAGCCGGACGCGACCCACGTGTTCCGGCGCTGGCTGCTCGACGCGTGCGCGAGCGCGTAACGCCCCTTCCCGCCCCCGCGCGCTGGCGCACCGATACCAGCCACACGGCGCGTTGGTTCTATCCGCCCCAAAATCGGCCTGATTTACTTGAGCCTCCCGCTACCCGCGCGGCGCGGCGCTTTCGTGCGCCGCCGCACGGCCGTGCGCCCATGCCATCCGAGGAGTCTCATGACCGCCGAGCACCGCCCCGATCAATTCGTCCTGACACTGTCGTGCCCGAGCGCGGCCGGCCAGGTCGCCGCCGTCGTCGGCTTTCTCGATCGCCATCGCTGTTATGTCGATGCGCTGAACGTGTTCGACGACGATCTCAGCACCCGCTTCTTCGTGCGCTGCGTCTTTCATCCGACGGATGAGACGCTGCAGATCGACGCGCTGCGCCACGAATTCGCGCCGATCGCGGCCAGCCTCGGCGGCGAGCAGGGCGACATGCAGTGGGCGATCCACGACGTGAACGCACGGCCGAAGGTGCTGATCATGGTGTCGAAGCTCGAGCACTGCCTCGCGGACCTGCTGTTCCGCTGGCGGATGGGCGAGCTGAAGATGGACATCGTCGGCATCGTGTCGAACCATCCCGACTTCGAGCCGCTCGCCGCGCAGCACGGGCTGCCGTTCCGCCACTTCCCGATCACGGCCGATACGAAGGCGCAGCAGGAAGCGCAGTGGCTCGACTTCTTCGAGTCGAGCGGCGCCGAGCTCGTGATCCTCGCGCGCTACATGCAGGTGCTGTCGCAGGAGACGAGCGCGAAGCTCGCGAACCGCGCGATCAACATCCATCATTCGTTCCTGCCCGGCTTCAAGGGCGCGAAGCCGTATCACCAGGCGCATGCGCGCGGCGTGAAGCTGATCGGCGCGACCGCGCACTTCGTCACCGACGATCTCGACGAAGGCCCGATCATCGAGCAGGTCGTCGAGCGCGTCGATCACGCGTTGCGCCCGGAGCAACTGCTCGCGGTGGGGCGCGATGTCGAGTCGCTCACGCTGGCGCGCGCGGTGAAGGCGTTCATCGAGCGGCGCGTGTTTCTGAACGGGGATCGGACGGTGGTGTTTTCGTAACGCGCGAAGGGCGCGACGCTCATGTGGAAGCCGACGGCACGCGCGCGTGCGTCGTGCCGATGCGACGCGCCCTGCGCCGCAGATACAGGTTGTTCAGGATCAGCGCCGCGCCCGTCAGCGCGGCGCCTGCAATCTGCGCACGATTGGGCACGACGCCCGTGAATGCGGAAACGGCAAAGGCCGTGATGGGCACGATGTCCATGAACAGCACGCCGTTCATCGGCCCGAGAATCCGGTTGCCCGTCATCCAGAGGAGGATCGCGCCGAAGCCGGCCACCGGCCCCATGTACACGAGATGCGGCAGGACCGCGTGTACCGCGGCGAGTGACGGTGTCGCGATCCGGTGCGTGACCACCAGCAGCAGATTGACCGCGACGATCGTGGTCAGTCCGAGCCAGGTCGTGAAGGTCGTGTATTTCAATGCCGACCAGCGGGTGAAGCGCGCCGCGCCGAACGTATAGACGACCCAGCACAACGCGCCGACGACGATCAGCGCGTTGGCCGCGTAGTGCTGCGGCTCGTGCAGCGCGGCGATCACGTCCCCGCGCGTGATGACGAGGGCCACGCCGGTAAAGGACAGCACGACGAACAGCACCGACACCGGCGCGGGCGCGACCCGCCGCACCAGTGCGTTGAGCAGCAGCCCCATCATCGGCTGCGTCGCCATCATGATCGACGCGGTCAGCGCCCCTTCGTCGCCGGCCAGTTGCTGGCCCAGGAACACGAACGACCCGAACCCGCAAAAGCCGATCGACCCGAGCAGCCACGCAAGCGCCACGGGCTCGCCGGCCGAACGGAACGCACCGGGCCCTTCGACGAGCCGCAGCAACGCGATGAAGCCGATGCCGGCGATCAGATAGCGCAGCGACGTGAACGTAAAGGGATCGATGTACCGCAACGCATCGGTCATCACCGGAAACATCACGCCCATCAGGATCGTCGCGGTCACACATGCCACGACGCCTTTCCCGTACGCGTTCGCGGCGGGCGTTGCGAGTGTTGCATTATTCATGACTGATCATTCCCAAATTAATTGAACAATGATGCCGGTGCGGCTGCGCGCAGCGGCCGTGTCACATCAACTTCGTTGCTGTCGTTGCCTGCCCTTCACGATTTCGATGCAGGCACCTGGAATGCCTCCCATCATTTGAAACCGATCATTCTCAAAATAATCAAAAAAATCAGGTCAGCGCCCGCATTGCGATATCGACGATCGATGCCAGTTCCGCCTCCGACGCGCTCGACTTGCCCAGCACGCGCATGCCCTGGATCAGGCACAGCAGGAACCGGCCCACCTCTTCCGGATCGAGATTCCGGTCGAACTCGCCCGACTGCTGGCCGCGCGCGATGGCCAGGCTGAATTGCGTGCCGATGCGCAACAGGGTCGATTCGATGTACGGGCGCAGTGCGTCGTCGCCGGGCAGAAGTTCGACGGCCGAATTCGTGATGAAGCAGCCGCGCCGCTCCGATAGCCGCACACCGATTTCCGTGTAGTACAGCAGCGCATCCCGGAGTGCCTGCCGGGGCGGCAGATCCGCCGCGAGACGCTCCTTGAGCCGTGCGATCGCGCCTTCCGCGTAACGGTCGAACGCGGCGACCAGCAACCCGTGCTTGTCGCCGAACGTACGGTACAGGCTGCCGCGAAAGACGCCGGTCGCCTCGCACAACGCGTCGATCGACGTCGCGTGATACCCCTGCTCCCAGAACACGCGTGCGGCCGCGTCGATCACCTCGTCGGTGTCGAATTCGCGTGGGCGCCCCCTGTCACGGGCGCCGGAAGATGTCGAGGTCGGGCTCATGGAAGCCGATATTAGAACCGATCATTCCCAAAATCAAGCGGCCGCGCCCGGTGGCGTGACCGGACTTCCGGAATGGGACACGCCGGCCCGATCAGCGTGTCGCCGGATCGAAGCCGGGAAACTGCTGCGCGGCGTCGCCGGGCGAGAGGGTCGCAATCGCGCGCTCCAGCGCGCCGGTCCGGATCAACTGTCCGCACGCGCGGCAGCGATAAAGCGTGGACTGCATGGTTTCATTCACGGCCAACTCATCGAAGTTCGACGTGGGCACGGGAAACCGTTGGCATTTGAAACACGGCATCGCCCCCTCCGGACGAGAATCCGATTCCCGGCGGGCCTTCAGTTTCCGGGTTGATCCGTTCGAGAAGCGGCCAGCAAATCCTCGGCAAAATGATAAAACCCGTGTGCGGCGTGCGTGTTGACGATCCACCTGACAGGAATCCGCGTCTCACCGTAGCTGGCGCCGGCCAGTTGGCCAAAGACGGCGCCAATGGTATCCGCGTCACCCGCGAGATTGACTGCCGCAAGCATGCCCGACTCGAAATCGTCGTTGTGATAGAACGCCCACAACGCAGCTTCCAGCGTGTCGATCACGTAGCCCGACGATGAGATCTCATCGCGCGTCTTTTGCTTGTAAGCGCCGCGCGCAATTCGCTCGACCGCCGGCGCGAGCGGATGTTGATCCCAATACCCCGGCAACGGTGAAAACCGGTCGCTCAGAATCTCCTCTTTCGAAAACCCCGCGAACGCCCCCCACATCAATGCCGCAAAGAACCGGCAGGCATCGACCGCTTCCTGCGCGCCATGCGTGAGCCGCGAGCTTTCGGCTGCGAAGTGCACGGCCTTGTCGAAGTCGCTCGCATAGAACAGCACGACGGGAGCCAGCCGCATCAGCGAGCCATTCCCGGCCGAATTCGGGTGCGTATCGCCAGAAAACGCATTCCCCGTTTTCAGATAACGATCGAGCGCGGCCCGCGTGGTGCCGCCGATATCGAAGCATTCCCCCGTCGGGCTGTATGCGCCGAACCGATACCAGTAGGAAAAAGCCAGCATCGCATGGTCGGGATTGAATCCATGCGAATGGACAAGACTGTACGCGAGACAGCATGCCATGCTCGTATCGTCGGTCCAGTCGCCGGCCTTCAGATGAAAGGGGCCGCCACCAACGATATCGGTGACCGTCGCCCTGTCTCGCGGCGAAAATTCGAGGGTGGTGCCCAGCGCGTCGCCGATTGCCAGCCCCAGCATCGCGCCGCGGAATCGATCGATGATATCCGAGCAATCGGCACCGATCTGCTGCTGAACGCCTCGCAGGGTTTCACGGTCAGCCCGCGGATTCCGGTTCCGGAACTTGAAATACTCGCTCAGCCACGGTGTCTTGAGCACCACATCCGCATTGGTGAATCGCCCGGAATACGGCATGAACCCCATATCTTCGGGATACTGACTTCGTCGCGCTGCACGCGCGGCAGCCCGCTCGACGGCCGCTCTCTGCTCTGCCGACAACGCGGCGTCCTTGTCGCTCATCACTGCTGTTCCATTGTGATATTCCATGAACCGTTCGCGGGATCGTGCGTCCGATCGAGCACGTTGAACGGGGTGTCAGGCTTGAACAATACCTCCGCTTCCCGAGGATATTCGGAAAGCGTGCTGACTGAAACACCCGTGCGGGACGTGATGTTTATCGTTACCTTGCCCGGGAATACGCCATCCAGATCGGTCGTCGTCGACAGGAAGGCCTTGTCCTGGAAGACCCCGCCGACCGGGAACAACTGTTCAACCTGTTCATTGGTCAACCGCACGTTGCGCACGACGTCGCCCACATGCGCATACCCATTGTCTGCGAGCTTGGTCAGACCGTTCGTCGCTTCCTCGGTCAGCCGCGCCCATTCACCCGGGTTCCCGGCGCGCAATGCCGGGTTGATTTCCTCGTACAGGTTGGCCGTATAGCCGCGTACCGCGAGGTACTCGTCGTCCGTCAGCAACTTGTCCAGCACCGGATTGTTGCGTTTCGCCTCCAGCGCGTCCGCAACATTCTTGCTCCCCCACTTCTCCTTCAGGAACTCGCGGAATTCACACCCGGCAAGGCCGAGAGGGTCGACCCACTGGGTCGGATTGGCCACATAGCCGTGAGTCCGAATGCCGCCAGCCAGCCCGATCGGATCGACGGACAGATATTGCCCGGAGTCCGGATCGTAGTACCGGTTCAGGTTGTAGTTCAGTCCGGTCTCGTCGTCCGCCCACTGGCCGGGAAAGCGCAGCGTCGTATCGATCGACGCGCGGCAGCCGTCGTTCGCAGCCCGTCTGGCCGGCAGCAACTTGCCCCACAACGAGTACGACGCCTTCCATACGGACTGGCCCTGTCCGTCGAACACCTCGGTCGGCAGGCCGACCTGGTCCGTCAGGACGGCGTACAGCCCGTCGTCGGTCTCCTGCGCGAGCGGCGAGTAGCTGCCCGGCTCGATATGCCACGTCACCACCTGCCCGGTCGTGCCGTCCCGTTGCTCGACCCAGCGCTCCGCCATGGTCGAGCCGTCCCACAGAAACCTCACCGTTTCGCGGCTGCCGGCCTGCTGCTTCTCGACCCGGCGGTTGAACGCGTCATAGCGATACAGCCAGACGCCGCGCTCGGGCGTCACGACCTTCACGAGCCGGTTGAGGCCATCCCACGTGTATTGCCACGTTTTCGGCCGGAACCCGGGCTGCTCGACGGTCTTTTCGATCGTACGGCCGCGTGCGTCGTACCGGTAGCGCGCATGACCGATCCGTTCCGGCAGGCCGCCGCGGCCGTAATGGTGAACGTCCACCGGCGCCTGCCGACCGTGCGCGGCGATGTTCATCGCCGCGTCGTAGCGGTAATGCTCGGCCGGCTGCACCAGACTGTCTGCCTGCACGACCTGGCCGCGCACGTCACGCCGGTAGGTGAGCGTGTCGGCGTCGGTGTCGACCCGCTCCAGTTGCCCGGCCGCGTCGTAGTGATAGACCTGTCGCGTCAACTGCTCGAGCGCACGTGCCGGGTCGGCCTGCAACGCGTCGATCGCCGCGGCAGGGCCGGCGACCTGCCGGCGGATCCGGCCCAGCGCATCGTATTGCCGCTGCGTGGCGAATTCCCCCGCCTGCCGCCCCGTCTCGCGTCCCAGGCTGTCGCGATGGATCGTCAGCCCGCCAACCTGCGTCAGCGCACCCAGTTCGTCGTATGCGTAGGCCGTCTCGCGGTGCGGCGTCATCCTCAGGCGACGCTGCCCGTCGGCGTCGTAGACGTGCCGCAGCAATTCGCCGTGCTGATCCTCGCCGATCAGACGTCCGTTCCGGTCGTAAGCGAAACGCGTCACATGGGACTGCTCGCCGTGCACCTCCGCGGACGCCGGCCGGCCCGATTCGTCGTAGCGATAGACGAGCTTCACGTCACCGGCGTCCACTTCAGTCAGCCGGTCCTGTGCGTCGTACGCATAGCGCCACTGGCCACCGTCGGGCAGCGTCTTCGCCAGCAAGCGCCCGGCGGCATCGCGCTGATACGCGGTCACGCGGCCGCCCCAGTCGATCTCGTCGGCGAGACGCCCGGCCGCGTCGTAGCGATAGGTGTAGACATCGCCCAGCGCGTTGACGACCTTCGTCAAGCGCGTCGCGTGATCGTATTCGAACCGCGTCTGCTGCCCGGCCGCATCGGTCGACGCCACCAGCAGATCGAACGGACCGTAGGCGCGACCGACCGTGCGCCCGAGGGGATCGGTCAACCCGACCAGCAGGCTCTCGCTGTTGTATTGCGCGCGTGAGGACGAGCCGTCCGCGTGCGTGACCGCCCGCAACTTGCCGCGCGGGTTGTCCGGGCCGTCGCTATAGTCGAAGCGGGTCGTATTCCC
Organism: Burkholderia sp. Ac-20349; assembly: GCF_017104865.1. Taxonomy (NCBI): domain Bacteria; kingdom Pseudomonadati; phylum Pseudomonadota; class Betaproteobacteria; order Burkholderiales; family Burkholderiaceae; genus Burkholderia; species Burkholderia sp. Ac-20349. The sequence continues at coordinate 31,178 of NZ_JAAGPM010000061.1, read as the reverse complement.
ATCGGGCGACGTTTCCTCCAGCACCCGCCCCAGCACGTCGCTCCTGCGCCGAATGCGCGCGCCGCCCGGTAACGCGATATCCGTCAGCCGCAGTCGCCGGTCATAGTCGAGCCGTGTCTCGCGATCCCCCTGAACCACGCGCAGCAGTTCGCCGCGGGAACCGTAGCGATACTGCGTTTTGGCGCCGTCCGGCTCGGTTCGCGCAATCAAGCGGTGCAGATGATCGTACTCGAGCGTGATCCGGCCGCCGGTCGGCAGGCCGACCGTCGTGAGATGCCGCTCGTCATACCCGAGGTCGATCGCTCGCCCCGAGCTTTCCGTGATCGACACCAGTTGCCCGATATCGTCATAGCGGTAGTCGGTCCGGCGCCCCAGCGGATCGATCCGCGCCATCAGCCGGCCAAGCTCCCATTCGGAGCGCGTGCAATGGCCGAGCGGATCGGTTTCGGCCGTCACGAGACCTTCGCCGTTATAGGCATAGATCCACTCGCCGTCAGCATCGAACACGCGCGTGCGGTCGCCCTCGTAGACGAACCGGCCGGTGTGGTAGCCCTGCCGGGTACCGGTCTCGACCACGCGCCCGGCGATGTCGTACCGATAGCGGACATCGGTCTGGTCCGTATCCCGCCACTGGGTCATCCAGCCGTGCTCGTCGTAGGCGTAGTGGAACCGGCCGGACTGAAAGCTCGCCACGCGAGCCAGCATGCCGTCCTGATAGCCGTAGTCCACGAGCGTGCGAGCGCCGTCGTCCGGATCGTGAAGCACGATCCGCTCCGGCTGACGGTCCCGGCCGTGATAGACGACCTCCAGCCGATAGCCGTCGCTATGGATCAGTCCGCTCAGGCGCCCGGCGGCATCGTACGAGAAGCCGATTGCATTGCCGTCGAGGTCCTCGATCCGCTCGAGGCGGGACGAACCGCCGTCGACCAGCGGCGAGAAAATGCGCAATTGCCGCGTGTCGCGATCCAGCAGGCGCGGCTCGAACCGGCTGCCGATCAGCCGATAGCGCGGCTCGCGCAGGTTGATGCCGTCGAGCGCCGTGTCCGGCGCATCAAAGCCGATCGCGAGGCCGGCGCCGTCGTGGAATCGCACGAAGCGGCCATCGTCGAGCGTCAGGCACTGCGACCAGTTGTCCGACCAGCGGCGCCCGAGCAGCCCGCGATCGTCCGAGCGGGTCCGGTAGCGACGCTTGAGCTCGAGCGGCAGCACACCCGGAATCGCCAGATCGACACGTACCTCCAGCACTTCGCCGGTGGCGACGTCGACCGGGTCGTTCACGCACTTGCTCAGCGTATCCTTCACACCACCCTGCTCGGCCGATTCGGTCGACTTCGGCTTGAATCCCTTGCCGATGGTCCGCCCAATCGCACCGCCGGCCAGCGCGCCGAGCAGGCTCGCCCAAAACTCCTCGGCGGCCGTCAGCTCGGGATTTTTCGGACCATACTGCGCGGTCGTCTTGTCGATCCAGATACTGTTGCGACCGGCATTGACCTTCGCGCTGCAGTGCGTTTCGTGGCCGATCCGCACCAGCGGCAGGTCGTTCACGAACACGGTCCGGCTGCCTTCGACGAGCGGTTGCGGTACGCCCGAGTGCTGGTCGCACTTGACGAGATCGGTGACGCGCGCAACCTGGCGGCCCTCGAAGTACACGTCGTGCGAGCCGGTCAGGATCTGCCCGCAGTCGCTGCCCATCTGCTGGCTCGCTGACGCCAGCGCGCTGCCGAGGCTGAGGCCGCCCGCCATGCACGCACCGACGATCACGGCGCCCGCCAGCCCGCCGGTCGCGACCGTTGCCACCACCGCCGCAGCGACGATCGCGCCGACCGCGACGCCCACCAGCAAGCCGCCGAAAAGGCCCCATGCGCCCATCGAGTGGGCAACCGCATCGCCGACACAGGCAGGATGCGGATCGCCATGGCCGATCGTGAGACCGAGCTCGTCGCCGATCGACACGAAACCCCGCGACATCGCTCCCGTGACACCGAGCTTGTCCAGTGCCCACGCGCCGCCGATCGCGATCGCGACGGGCGCGAGTTCGACCGCGAGCGCACCGGCGATCGCCGACCCCGATGCACCCGCGGTGATCCCCGCATCGAGGACGCTGGCCGTCGCCCAGCCGACGTCGCCGCCGAGCATCACATTGTTGACGTTCTCGTAGAACGGTTGCTCGGCGGCCTTGGCCGCCTCGCCATCTTCCAGATGGCCGAGACGCTCCAGGCGTTCCGCAGCGCTGCCGCTCGGCTCGTCGTATACAGGCGTGTCCGACATGGTCAGGAGTCCGTCAATTCGGGTCGCGCAACTGCAGGCTCTGGATCACCGCACTGACCTGCTCACGCTGCGTGTCGCTCAGCGCACCCGGTGCGGTGAAGGTCAGCATCATCGCGACCTGTCCGTACTCGACCATCGTCAATTGCTGATGAATCGACGCGTGGTTGTTGGTCCACGTGAATTCATGAACGTGTGCGTCGCGGCCCGAGACGGTCGCCTTCGCACTCGACACTTCCGCGTATTCGGGCACCTTCTTCGCGATCTTGCGAATCTCGCTCGCCACGTACTCGTCGAACTTCATCCCCCAGGGCAGCCGCTCGCGCGTAATCACCAGGCTGACGCCCTCGGTGCCGGTCGCTGCCGACACGAATACGTTCATCGTCTTGTCTTGCCATTCGACCGGCAGCGCCAGCGTGCCCTCATGCATCTGGTACATGTGTTGTTGTCCTGTTGTGTATCAGCCGTTCTTCGGATTGATGTCGGTACGCGACGCCTGGATGCTGATGTTCGCCGTATCGAGATGGATCAGCGAATCGCCCTTGTAGATGTCGATCGCGTCTGCCGTCATGTGGATCCGCGTGCCGCCGTTGCCGCCGATCTTGATCCACAGCTCCTTCGCCTCGATCGTGTGCACGCCCTGCGGGGTCTGATGGAGCGTATTGCCTTGCGACACCACGTCCGTCAGGTTGCCGACCGCCACCGTCGTCGCCTGGTTGCCCTTCCCGACCTGGACGGTCCGGTCGCCCTTGAGCACCGTGTTGATCTGCGCATCCTCGACGACGACGTTCATGTCCTTCTGCGCATGCATGTACAGCATCTGCGCGCCGGCAACGTCGCTCATCAGCAGTTCGTTCGAGCCTTCGCCCTTGTGCGTCTGGCTCTTGATCCCCATGGTCTGGCCCGCCGCGCCATGGTAAGGATTGCCCTGCTCGCCGTTGAACATGCGGCCGACGATCACCGGATTGTCCGGGTCGCCCTGATTGAAGGCGACGATCACTTCCTGACCGATCCGCGGAATGGCGGCCGCGCCCCAGCCATCGCCGGCCCAGGGCTGCGATACACGAATCCACATGGAATCCGCCCCATCGCGCTTGCCGCGGCGGTCCCACAGGAAATGCAGCTTGACGCAGCTCCCGTTCGTATGGATCTGCTCGCCCTTCGGGCCGACGACTATCGCGGACTGCGTACCGTGAATCACCGGCTTCGGCGTCATGCGTGGCGCGCGGAACGGAATCTTCATCGGCAACAGCACGAAGCTGTTTCGGTACGGCAACTGCGCGGCATTCTGCGTGTAATCGTTCACCGCCTCGTGCCGCACATGCAGGATCGCGTAATCCTGATTGTTCGTCTGTACCGGATGATCGACGACCTTGACCTGGCCCGACGTGGTCATCTTCCATGCGTAGCCGCTACCGAGATAGCGATGCGAGAAGGCTTCCTCCGCCTCCATCGCATAACGCGCGTAGCGATTGCCGTCGTCGCCATGATCGTAGAGCGACTGGTGCTCGAACCGCTCGGTGGTCGCGAGCCGCGCATGATCGAGATGCTGCGGGCCGGCCTCGACCCGCATCAGTGGCGACGAAGGCTGATGATGATTGAAATCCTGGTAGGTAATCTTGCCGACGCCGAAACGCCGTCCCTCGTCGAGCCGGTCGATCCCGTTGAGTTCGCTCGACTCGGTGCTCGAGAACGGCATCGACGCGAGGCCGTCGATCGGCCGGAAGACGAGATTGCCGTCCCCGATCACGAGGACGTGCTTGTCCTTCTCGTAACGGTGCGTCCAGACCAGGCCTTCCTGCTCCATCAGGCGCGCACAGAAATTGAAGTAGGACTCCTGGTACATCACCACGTACTCGAGCGGTTTTTGCTCGGTGTGAAGATCGAACGAGAAATCCGCGAAGCCGTGCTCCTGGAAAATCTCGCGCAAGATGTCCTGCGCGGTCTTGTTCTGGAAGATCCGGCAGTCGGTCGAGCGCGTCAGAAACCAGAACCACGGCACCACGGTCATCTGGTATTGCGTCACCTTGCCGGGATTGCCGACGCGATCGAACGACGACACGTAACCGTCGAAGTAGCGAGACTCTTCGCCGGCATTCGACGCGGTCAATCGTTCCAGCGACAGCATCCGCGACTGTTGATCGAACTTGAGCCGCACCGGCTGCCCGATCAATTGCTCCGGCGTCAGACTGTGACGGTGCGAGAGCAGATCCAGATGGATCTCCGGCAACCGATTCACGTACTCGTCAACGATCGCCGCGCTGACCAGCAGGACGTCGGGCCCGAGCGGCGTCTCGATCGTCGCGTAGCGGTTGAGCTGGGTCAGGCGCGCGACACCGCCGGCGGCGTCGTTCAATGCCTGGGCGACCGCGGTGGGCGTTTTCTCCATCAGGGAGAAGCCGGTTTGCGCGAGTTGCAGCGCACGCTGGACCGTGTCGACATGGCCGGCTACGCCGGCCAGCGGCCCCAGGTTTCCTGCGATAGTCGATGCCGCAGGCCCGATCAGGCCGCCGAGCGCGCTCAACGAACCCAAAGGGCTGCCGCCGAGGCCGCCCGGCAGGCCGCCATTCGGAGCAAAACTCATTTTCTATTCCTTTCCGTCTCAGGTTCCGCCCCGACAGGCCATCGGCCCGAGGCACCGTCACTCTAGGGGATATCACGTCGGAGTGGAAGTGTAGCTCAAGCGAATGGCGGTTCAGTCTTCGCGTGCCAGGGCGGGCCGCCACGATCCGCGTGGGTAGCGGATATCGATACGAAACGGCACGGTTTTCGCGCCGAGGTGCGAATCCCGGCCCGGACAGCAGCGCGACCGGCTGTTCCGACGGCCGGTTTTTCTGACGGTCGGTCGAGCGAAGCGGCGACGGGAAAGCGTATGACGCGGAAAGGGAATCGCGCCGAGGAAAACGGCGACAGAACAGGCGAGCGTGAAATGTCCCGATGACCGGAACACGCATGCCGTCGTTGGAAGCGGCCGCCGCGACATCGGCGGCCTGATGACCGGGGGCAACGCACCTGATCCGCCGCGCGATGACCCCGTGTGCGGTTTCCGGGGCCTCGCGCGACGAGCCAGGGTCAAGTGCTCACTTCACCCAGGCAAAGTAATACGACAACCAGATCGTCAGCCCCGCGCCGATCAGCGCCGCATAGGGCATCAGGTTCAGCCACATCGCGCGCTTCGGCACTTCGAGTTCCATGTCGCGCTGCATCTGCGCGGGGAAGCGGCCGCGATCCTGCCAGTAATGGCGGAACAGGAACACCGGCACGATCAGCAGCATCGCGATCAAGCCGTTGCGCAGCGTGCCGTCGCCCTGCAGGTTCGCCCCCGCGCCGACATACACGAGGTTCGCGTAGCCGCAGATCGAGCCGGCGACGAGCAGCCACGTCGGACAGCGGAACGGCCGATCCCAGTTGCCGCGATCCATCCGGTGGATCCAGCCCGACTGAAGATTCAGGAATACGAACAGCATGTAGCAGACGTTCGAGATCGACAGCACCGTCATGTAGTCCGACATCATCAGCAACACGAGGTTGAAGCCGAGATCGGTCCACATCGCGCGCGTGGGCGAGCCGTGCTCGTTCACGTGCGACAGGTACTTCGGCAGCCAGCCGTCGACCGATGCCTGGTACAGCGTGCGCGACGAGCCCATCATCGACGTCATCACGATCAGCAGGATCGACAGCATCAGCATCACGACGACCGCATTCGCGACCCATGCGCCGCCGCCGACGATCTTCGCCATCGCGGCCGCGACGCCGGTGCCGTCGCCGATCGACGGATCGAGCATCGCCTGCGTGCCGAGCGCGCCCTGGAACGCCAGTGGCACGAGCGTCATCACGACGAGACACAGCGCACCCGACCAGAAGATCGCCTTCGCGGTATCGCGACGCGGATCGCGGAATTCACGCGTGTAGCACACGGCCGTCTCGAAGCCGTACGACGCCCAGCCGGCCATGAACATCGCGCCGAGCGCCATCGTGACGCCCTGCCCGTTCCACGAGCCGAACGTCGCGGCCGTGAGATTGCCGTGCGCGTCGTGACCGAGCGGCAGCAGCGGGAGCAGGTTCGACATCGGCACGTCGCCCGTGACGAACGGCACGATGCCGACGATCAGCAGCGGCGTGAGCGACGCGATACCGAGAATGCGCTGCGTACGCGCAGCCTTCGATGCACCGCTGTGCTGAAGCTTGAACGTAATGAGAAGCAGGATCGTCGCGATGATGAACGTCGCATTGATCCGCAGGGACAGACCCGGCTTGATGAACCCGAGATCCGCAACCTTGAGCTGCCAGTGCAGCACCGCCGCATCGGCGGGAAAGAGACTCGTGAGCGCATAGCTCGCCGCGAGGCCGCAGCCGAGCGCGAGCATCGGCGACCACGCGAGCCAGTTGCACCACACGGAAACCGGGGCAATCAGCTTGCTGTAACGGACCCAGCCGATCGCGCCATACACGGACGCGCCGCCCGATTTATGGGGAAATAGCCCCGATATTTCCGCATAAGTCGCGCTTTGAACCAGCCCCATCGTGATCGCGGCGATCCAGATCGCCCACGCGGGCTGACCGATCGTCGCGCATACGCCGCCGATCGTGAACAGCACGCCTGCCGGCACGCCGCTCGTTACCCAAAAAGCGTCTTTCCAAGTCAGGCCACGATGCAGCGTGTGGCCCGTCGAATCATGTGAGATGGTTGCCTCAACATCACTGGTGCGGTTCGCACGCAGTCCTGCCTGACTCATCCAATTCCTCCTGTGATGACTCCGCACAAGGGCCGTAGTGTAACAATTTACGGGCTTTTTTGCAGAATCAAAAAAATAATTCCGGGATAAGGCCGTGTCGCAGTGTGATTATTTCGCACTCCTGCCAACCCATCCCGGACTGTCTCTTTATCTATTTATCGAGGTGATTCATCTCTGGCTTACTGCGCGCCTTCCGTCCACGCATTCACGCGATCCGCGTGCGCGGCGATCCACGCATCGGCGGCCGCATCGGGCTTCGAGCCGTTCTGGATCGCCAGCATCACGCTGTCGATTTCACCCGGCTTCCACTGAAATTTTTTCAGGAACGCGACCACCGGCTTGGCCTTGGTTTCGAGCCCCGGATTCACGACGCTGTCGACGTGCTCCGCGCCGCCGAACACCTTCTTCGGATCCTCGAGGAAGCGCAGCTTCCACTTCGCGAACATCCAGTGCGGCGCCCAGCCCGTCACGATGACCGGCTTGTTCGCATTGACCGAACGCGACAGCTCGGCCGTCATCGCACTGCCCGAGCTCGGCATCAGCGTGTAGTTCAGCCCGTAGCTCTTGATCGCATCGTCGGTCTTGCGCATCACGCCGGCGCCTGCATCGATGCCGACGATCCGGCCGCCGAAGCTGCCCTTCTCCGCGTTCAGGTCGTCGATGCTCTTCGCCTTCACGTAGGCGGGCACGATCAGGCCGATCTTTGCATCCGGGAAATTCGCGCCGAGGTCGACGACCTTGGCCTTGTATTCATCCCAGTACGAGCCGTGCGTGACCGGCAGCCACGCGGACAGCGTCGCGTCGAGATCGCCGCGCGCGACACCCTGCCACATGATCCCGGCAGCGACCGGCACGAGCTGGACCTGGTAACCGAGCTTCTTCTCGATCACGCGTGCGGCGACGTTCGACGTCGCCACGCTGTCGTCCCAGCCTTCGACGTAACCGATCTTCAGCGTGGGCTTCGTATCGGCGAGCGCCGAAGCGCTCAGTGCCACCATTGCCGACAGTGCGCCGGTCCACAACAGTTTTCCGAACAGCTTCATGGTCGATCTCCTTGATGTGCGCACCGTGCGCGTTGTCTCTCTAGGTTCTTCAACCACAAATCCGCGGTATCGTTGTTTTCCGACGGATGCTTGTCCGGGCGCGACGCACCCGGACAGTCAATGGCGTGTTGCGACTACTTGTCGATCACGAGATCCGACAGCGGCTTGCTGCAGCACAGCAGCACCATGCCCTGGTCGATCTCGCGCTGGCGGATGCCGCCGTTGTGTTTCATTTCAACCTGCCCCGATACGAGCTTCACCTTGCAGGTGCCGCACATGCCCTGCGTGCACGAAGCCGGCAGCCGCACGCCCGACTGGCGTGCCGCGTCGAGCACGTGCTGCTCCGAGCCGCACGAAATCTCGCGATTGCTCTTTGCGAAGCTGACCGTGTACTGCTTCGTGTCGGTGTCGGCGCCTTCGGCCGGCGGGGCGAGATCGGCGAGCAGTTCGTCGCTCGCGGTCTGCGCGAGCGTTTCGAACGAGAAGCTTTCCTCGTGATACTGCTTGCGATCGAAGCCGGCTTCGTCGAGCAAGTCGCGCACGGCCTTCATGTACGGCGCAGGGCCGCACGTGAAGATCTCGCGCTCCATGAAATCCGGTGCGATCAGCTTCAGCAGCGGCAGCGTCAGGAAGCCCGTGACGCCCGGCCAGTTGGTGCGCGCACCGACGCGCTCGACGACGAACGACGTGCGGAAGTTCGTGTGGTTCGACGCGATCAGGTCGAGCTCGCGCGCGAAGATGATGTCGTCCGGCGTGCGCGCGCTGTGCACGAACAGGATGTCGCGATCTTCCGCGAGATCATGGTGTGCGCGGCTCATCGACATCAGCGGCGTGACGCCCGAACCAGCCGACAGGAACAGGTACTTGCGCGCCGGATGCCGTGCGCACGTGAACTCGCCGGCCGGGCCGAGCACGCGCACCGGTGCGCCCGGCTGCAGGTTGTCGTGCAGCCAGTTCGACACCTTGCCGCCCGGCACGCGCTTCACCGTGATCGACACCGTGTGCGGCCGCGCGGGCGACGACGAGATCGTGTAGCAGCGGTTGATGGTTTCGCCGTCGATGTCGAGCTCGAGCGTGAGGAACTGCCCGGGCTCGAACGAAAACGAGCGGCCCTGCGGCGAACGGAAGAAGAAACTCTTCACGTCGTGCGTTTCCTGCCGCACGTGGCAGCACACCAGCGTTTCCTCGACGTCGCTCGTCCAGCGCTCGGGAAGGGCGTTCCAGAACGCCGGGTGCGTCACCCGGCTGTCCGTCGGCTCGAAGTTGGCCGCATCTCGCATCATGGCAACCTCCGCCGGGCCGCCCCAAGGAGGTTGGCCGCCCCCTTGGGGGGCAGCGAGCAAAGTGAGCGTGGGGGTTGTTTCATCAGTGACTCCGCTTGTCCGCTGCTTTACGCTTATTCGCCGGTTTTTTCGGCGAGCCGACCGATGTACCAGGCCGAGAATTTTTCGACGAGACCTTCCGTGAACGGCGAATACGGGCCCGGCTCGTACGCGCTGCTGGTTGCGCCGCGCTGCGAGAACTCGACGAGCGCGCGATCCTGGTCGTTGGTCGCGTTCCACACGGCCGTGAGATTCTTCACGTCGTAGTCGATGCCTTCCTTCGCGTCCTTGTGCACGAGCCACTTCGTGCGCACGAGCGTCTTGCCGGCCGACAGCGGGATCACCGAGAACGTCACGATGTGATCGCTCATGAAGTGGTGCCACGAGTTCGGCTGCGTCCAGAACGACAGCCCGCCGAGGTCGGCCTTGTCGAAACCGCCGAGCAGCTTCTTCGACGCGACCTTCGCGTCGAGCGTCTGCGATTCGCCGTGGCGATCGAGCGGCAGGCGCTGCGTGCGGAAACCCGTCACGTCGAGCAGCTTCTCGATCTCTTCGGACGGCAGGCCCATTTCGGCCCACTCCTTGCCGCGGCGCACGCACGTTTCAGCGAACGCGTCCATGCCTTCGGCGTTCGCGTCGGAACGCTGGTAGCCGAAGCCGTATTCGTACAGCGAGATGGTCAGCTCCGGATGGTTCGCGACGCAGTGATAGCACTCGCGGTTGTTCTCCATCGTGAGCTTCCAGTTGCCTTCCTCGATGATGTCGATCTGCGCGGCGATCTTCGTGCTCGGCAGATCGTGCGGCAGCAGGTACGGCTCCATCTCGGCGCGCAGCTGCGCGAAGTCGGCGGGCGGCTCGTCGGCGAGGCAGACGAAGATCAGGCCCGCGAGGTTCTCGACGTGTACCGACTTCAGGCTGTGCTTGCAGCGGTCGAACTTCTCGCCCATGTGCTCGGCGAACATCAGCTGGCCCGTCAGGTTGTAGGTCCAGCTGTGGTACGGGCACACGATGTTGCCGACCGAGCCCTTGTCCTCGTTGCACAGGCGCGCGCCGCGGTGACGGCACACGTTGTGGAACGCGCGGATCGCCATGTCGTCGTCGCGCACGATCAGGATCGAATCGCTCCCCAGTTCCACGGTCACGTAGTCGCCCGGCTCCGGAATGTCCGGTTCGACCGCCACCTGGATCCAGTGCTGGCGGAAAATCGCCTCCATGTCGAGCGCGAAGATGTCCTCGCTCGTGTAGAACGGCGCTTCGAGGCTGTGCCCTTCCTTGCGCCGCTCGATCAATGCACGAATGTCTGCCGATACTTTCATCGTTTGCTCCGGATTCCTTGCATCCCTGGGTTCTTGCCGACAGGCATCAAAATCAGTAGTCGATGAGCTGATGCTCGCGCAAATACGCGAGGATCACTTGTGCTTTTTCGACCGAACTCCCTTCATTTACGACGTTGCCGCCACGGCTTTCGGTCGTCGTCGCGGACAGCATCCGGGCATGCCCGGAGCGCTTCTCGGCGGCGACCAGCTTTACGGGTTTACGCTCGATCGGGCCGACCTTCCACGCGGCCGCGTCGGCGTCCGCGCCGGGTGCCGCGAGCGCGGGCCGGATCGCGCCGGCGCGCAGCCGCGCATACGCGTAGCGCGGCTCGGCGTTGGCCAGCGGATGGACGGCGACGACGGCCGGCAGCGCCGCGTCGACGCGCCGCCGCAGCCCTTTCGGCAAAAATTGCCGGACCGCCACGCGACCGCCTTCGACCGTCACGTCGACGGCCGAGCCGACGAGCGGATAGCCGAGCGTCGCGGCGATGCGATACGGCAGCATGCCGGTGTCGTACGCGCCCTCGGCTCGGGTGCCGGTCAGCACGAGGTCGTAGTCCTCGACGCGCGCGGCGAGCGCGTGCACGGCATCGTCGTCGTCGCGGCAGGCCAGCACCTCGACCTCCCGTGCGCCGAGCGCGAGATATTCGGCAAGCGCCGCATTCGCGGGGTCGCCCGCATGGATCACGTCGAGCTTCGCGCGATGCCGCTCCGCGAGCTGGCGGCCGGTTTCGAGCGCGGCGGCGTCGTTGCGGCTATAGCGCGCGACGCCGCTGACCGGGTGGCGGCCGACGGACACGAGCACCGCGATGCGTTGCAACTGGCGGGGGGCGTTCATGCGGCGACTCCTTCCGGTTCACGGGTGCCGACCGCGGCCGGCGATTCGCCACGCGCGGCGCGCGCGGCCAGCACCTGTTCGATCAGCGCGGCGATCGTGCCCTGCGCGTCGCCTACCACCGTCAGGTTCGCGCGCTTCGCGATCGGCGCGCTGCCGTCGAGGTTCACGGCGATCACGTGGCGGCAGTCCTTGATCCCCTGCAGGTGCTGCACCGCGCCCGAGATGCCGAACGCGATGTACACGCTCGCCTCGACCGTCTTGCCGGTTGCACCCACCTGCTTGTCGCGCGTGAAGTGGCCGTTGTCGACCGCGACACGGCTCGCGCCGATCGCCGCGCCGAACGCGCCGGCCAGCCGCTCGAACGCGCCGATATCGGACACGCCGTTGCCGGCCGACACGATGAAATCGGCTTCCTCGAGTGCGACCTGGGCCGCATCGATTTCGTCGAGGCCGAGATCGCGGTACGGCTGCGCGGCGTCATGCGCCGGGCGGATGAAGTCGGCGGCGAGACGCTCGCCCGCGCCGACGAACGGCAGCTTCGCGTCGACCGCGTTCTGCGCGAGCAGGATCACGTCGGGCAGCGCGCGGGTGGCGAACGCGCGCCCGGCGTGCGCATACGCGCCGACATGCTTGGCGTCGATCTCGACGACGTGCGTCGCGACGCTCGCACCGGCAGCCGCTGCGTAACGCCGGCCGAGATCGCCGTCGCCCGTCGCGTTGTCGGGCACGAACACGTGTTTCGGCGCGAGTGCCGCAACGCAGGCCTGCAACGCTTGCAGTTCGCTTTCAGGGTCGAACGCGCGGCGCTCGAAGCCGGCGAGTTCCAGCAGCTTGTCGACGCCCAGTTCGGCCACGTCGTCCTTCAGCTCGCCGAACGCGAGCAGTGCGACCTCGGTCTGCGCATCGGCGAGCAGCGCGGCGGCAGCGATTGCCTGCCGCGAATGATCGTCGAGCGCGCCACGTTCGCTGTGCGCGACCACCAGCATCACGTGCTTCGGATCCTGCACCGCGCGGCGCGGCTTCGCGGCCGCTGCGCCATGACCGTGCACGGACCCGTGCGCGGCGTTCTCATCGGCGCTGCCTTCCTCGCCGAGCGTGATGCGCTTCAGGCCGGCGGCCGTGATGATGAACGGCCGGCGCGGATCGATTCGTTTGATCGTGTTCATCGATTCACTCCAGCGAGGCGGCAACGAGTTCGGCCACGTCGAGCACGTCGGGGCGCGGGCCCACGACGCCTTCGAGCATCGCCGTGCAGTTCGGGCAGGCAACCGCGACCACGTCCGCGCCGATCGTGCGTGCGTCGGCAATGCGGATGTCGGGAATGCGCTGCTTGCCGGGGATGTCGGTCAGCGGCGCACCGCCACCACCGCCGCAGCAGCGGCCACGCATGCCGTTGCGCTCCATCTCGACGACCTGGATGCCGATCGTCTTCAGCAGCTTGCGCGGCGCTTCCGTCTCGCCGTTGTAGCGGCCGAGGTAGCACGGGTCGTGATACGTGGTGCGCTTCTCGCGCAGCGCTTCGACGGCCTTCGGCGCGATCTTGCCGCTCTCTGCCAGTTCGGCGAGATAGGTCGTATGGTGCTTGACCGTCACGCGCAGCCCGAGCGCACGATATTCGTTGCGCAGGCTGTGCATCACGTGCGGGTCGGCCGTCACGATCTGCTTGTACGACAGCGTGCCGAGCGTGCCGATCAGGCGCTTCGCCATCTGCTGGAACGTCGCTTCGTCGCCGAGCCGGCGTGCGACGTCGCCCGTATCGGTTTCGGTCGAGCCGAGCACCGCATAGTCGACGCCCGCCTTGTTCAGCACCTTGACGAACGCGCGCAGCGTGCGCTGGTAGCGCATGTCGAACGCGCCTTCGCCCGCGACGAACAGCACGTCGACCGGCTTGCCGGGCTGTGCGACGGGCGCGCTCAGGTCGACCGACCAGTCGTAGCGCGCGGCCGTGTCGTAGCCGCCCATCGTGCCGGTTTCACGCAGGTTCGCGAGCACTTCCTGGCCCTTGCCCGGCACCGTGCCATGCACGAGCGTGCGGTTGCGGCGCATGTCGACGATCGCGTCGACGTGCTCGATCAGCATCGGGCATTCCTGCACGCATGCGCGGCAGGTGGTGCACGACCACAGCGTCTGCTCTTCGATCAGGCCCGACACGATCGGGCCGTTCGGCTCGCCGCGATGCTGGCCGACCGCGAGGCCCGGCGACGGGCTGCCCGCGTACGCCGCATCGGTGCCGCCCGCCATCCCGACGACGAGATCCTGGATCAGTTTCTTCGGGTTCAGCGGCTGGCCCGACGCGAACGCGGGGCACGCGGCTTCGCACTTGCCGCACTGCACGCAGGCGTCGAAGCTCAGCAGCTGGTTCCAGCGGAATTCGACCGGCTTCTCGACGCCGTACTCCTGATGCTCGATGTCCGGCAGCTTCAGCGCGGTGGGCGGCGTGGCCGTGCCGTTGCCCGTGAACGATTCGCGGGTGGCCGCGAAGCGCTCCTGGCGCGGGTGGAAGGCCAGGTGCAGCAAGCCGGCGATCGCATGCTTCATCGGGCCGCCCTTCGCGGCGCCGACCGTCATCGTGAAGGCACCGACACCGATCAGCACCGCGCAGAGCACCGCGAACGCACCCGACATCGCGCCGGTCGGCACCAGCATGAACAGCACGAGGCCGAGCGCGAACGAGCCGAGCAGCCAGGGCAGCGTATTCCACGGGCCGCGCGACAGGCGGGCCGGCACGTCCTTCGCCGCGCGACGCCGCCACACGAACACCGCGCCGACCAGCATCGCGAGCGCCGACAGGAAGATCAGCTTGTCGAGCCACGGCGAGTAGATCGCGAGGCCGTAGTTGATGAACACCAGCGCGAGCGCGCCGATCGCGCCGCCGGCCGTCGCGACGTGCGTCTTCGCGATGTACGGATCACGGGCGACCACGTGGTGCAGGTCGACGAAGTAGCGCTTCGGGATCGCGAACAGGTTCGCGACACCGAACGAGCCCGGCGCGGTGGCCCGGCCGAGACGCCAGTAGGACGAGCGCTTCGCGACCGCGAACGCGAGCCCCGCCACCGACAGCCACAACAGCGCGGTAATGAGGAAGGACGGATTCATCGTTTAGAAATCCTTCACGAGACGCAGCGAGTCGTAGATCGCACCGTGGACGTTGTGCATCGAGATGCAATCACCGACACGGAACAGCAGGAAACGGCCGTTGCCGAGTTCTTCCGACAGGCACGGCTGCGGCTCGGCCGCGAACAGCGTGTGCGGATCGATCTGGCCGCGGTTCACCGATTCCGGCTTGAGCTTCCAGTACAGCTCGTCGTTCGGCGACGAACCGTTCTCGATCACCACCTGGTCGACCGCGCGCTCTTCCAGTTCTTCCGTGTACTCGTTGCGCAGCACCGCGATCAGCTTGCCGTCCTCTTCGTAGACGCGATCGAGCATCGTGTTCGGCGTCGGGATCACGCCGAATGCGTACAGGCGGCGATAGAAGATCGGGAACGTCGTGCCGCCGCAATCGTCGGCCACTTTCACGTCAGGCGTGACGACCTCGACCTTCGATCCGCGGCTCGCCATGAAGTCGGCCACGCCGGCGCCCGCATGCGTGCTCACGCCGTCGAACAGCAGCACGTTCTGCTTCGGCTCGACCTTGCCGGTCAGGATGTCCCACGAGCTGACGGCCAGCCCCTCGGCCACGCCCCAGCCCGGCACCTGCCACGTGAAGCTCGACCCGCCCGTCGCGAGCACGACGATGTCCGGCTTCTCGGCCATGATCATCTTCTCGTCGGCGGCCACGCCGAGCCGGCGGTCGACGCCCAGGCGCTTCGTTTCCATGTCGAACCAGCGGATGATCCCCGACATCTGTTCGCGCTGCGGCGCCTTCGCGGCGATCATCACCTGGCCGCCCACTTCGGCATTCTTCTCGAACAGCACCACGTCGTGACCGCGCAGCTTCGCGACGCGCGCCGCCTCGAGGCCCGCCGGGCCCGCGCCCACCACGACCACCTTTCGCTTCGGGCCGCGCGACTTCTCGATGATGTGCGGCATCGTCGCTTCGCGCGACGTCGCCGCGTTCTGGATGCACAGCACGTCGAGGCCGTTGTACTGGCGGTCGATGCAGTAGTTCGCGCCGACGCATTGCTTGATTTCGTCTTCGCGGCCGTCGCGGATCTTGATCACCATGTGCGGATCGGCGATCTGCGCGCGCGTCATGCCGACCAGGTCGATCATGCCGGTCGCGAGCAGGCGCTCGGCCTGGCCCGCGTCACGGATGCTCTGCGCATGCATCACCGGAATCTTCACGACCGACTTGATGCCGGCGGCGAGGTGCACGAACGGCTCCGGCGGCAGCGCCATCGGCGGCATGCAGTTGGCGATCGTGTTGTGCGTATCGCCGCCCGAGCCGACCACGCTCAGGTAGTCGATCAGGCCCGTCTCCGACATCGCCTGCGCGATTTCCTTCAGCGCTTCGTGATCGAGGCCGTCCTCGTGGAATTCATCGCCGCACATGCGCAGGCCGACGCAGAA
This sequence comes from Burkholderia sp. Ac-20349, assembly GCF_017104865.1. NCBI lineage: Bacteria > Pseudomonadati > Pseudomonadota > Betaproteobacteria > Burkholderiales > Burkholderiaceae > Burkholderia > Burkholderia sp. Ac-20349. The sequence goes on along the minus strand of NZ_JAAGPM010000061.1, from coordinate 15,146 downwards.
ATCCTTGCCCACCGCTTCACGCACGGCCGTCAGCACTTCGATGCCGAAGCGCAGGCGGTTTTCCAGGCTGCCGCCCCACTCGTCGGTGCGGTGGTTCGAGCGCTTGCTCCAGAACTGGTCGATCAGGTGCTGGTGGGCGGCCGAGATTTCGATGCCGTCCATGCCGGCCGCCTTCACGCGCTTCGCGGCGGCCGCGAAATCGCCGATGATGCGGCGGATTTCCTCGATCTCGATGATCTTCGCGTTACCGCGGTGCACGGGTTCGCGCACGCCCGACGGCGACATCAGGTGCGGCCAGTGCTCGCCGTGGAACGACGAGCGGCGGCCCATGTGCGTCGCCTGGATCATGATCTTCGCGCCGTGCTTGTGCATCGTGTCGGCGAGGCGCGTGAGCGGATCGATGATCTTGTCGGTCGACAGGTTCACCGATTTCCACCAGCCCTGCGGGCTGTCGATCGACACCGGGCTCGACCCGCCGCAGATCGCGAGGCCCACGCCGCCCTTCGCCTTTTCTTCGTAGTAGCGGATATAGCGGTCGCCCGGCAGGCCGCCCGGCTCGGCATACACCTCCGCATGCGCGGTGCTGACGATCCGGTTGCGCAGCGTCAGCTGGTTCAGCTGCATGGGTTTGAACAGGTGGGGATAACGCATCGCTGGCGACCTCTGGCGTTCGAATGTCTCGTGTTGCGGGTGTTGTTCTGTTTCGGTGAATCAGTGCGTCAAGGCGTCAGTGCGCGATCGGCGACACTTCGAAGACGCAGTGGTCGTGATGCTCGGCCGCGCACTGCACTTCCTTCGATTGCGCACGCGGTGCGCCCTTGCCGTCCGGCGTCGTGTCGTTGACCCAGTCCATCGCGCCGGCAAACCAGCCCGCGAACATGTAGCAGAGCTTGCCTTCCTTGCCCGGCTGCTGGAGCACGAACGACGAGTGGCGCAGCTCGATCTTCGCGCGCGCGCTGGCCGGGTCGGCCTCGATGATCGAGAACAGCCCCCAGCCGCGCTGCGACAGGCGCTTCAGGTAGTGCTCGAACACGGCCATGCCGGTCAGGCCGTGCAGCTTCGCTTCCTTGTCGCACCAGTGGTACGCGGACTTGTAGCCGGCCTTGTAGAGGATCTCGGCATACGCTTCGACGCCGAGCGCTTCCTCGACGGCGACATGGTTGTTCGTGAAGAAGTGGCGCGGCACGTACAGCATCGGCAGCGCGTCGGTGGTCCAGACGCCGGTATCGGGATCGACGTTGATCGGCAGTTGCGGTTGCATCGTGTGACTCCGTGAGGAAAGTGGCCGCGCGGCTCAGTGCGCAGGCGCGACATCGTCCGCGCGCCCGCGCGGCTTGCGCGGGCACGTCCCGATTTTTTTAATGTTGAATCGCTGGCGGGGGTTCGGCGTTCGCGGCGCTTATGCGCCCCACACGTCCTTGAACACGCGCACCCAGTTCTCGCCCATGATCTTGCGGATACGCGACTCCTTCCAGCCGTGGCGTTCCATCGCCGCGGTCAGGTTCGGGAATTCGCCGATCGTGCGGATGCCGTCCGGGTTGATCACCTTGCCGAAGTTCGTCAACTGGCGATAGCGGCCCTTGTCGTGCGTCAGCATGTCGAAGAATTCCTTCGCGAAATCCTGCGTGAAATCCGTGCCGATGCCGACCGCGTCTTCGCCGATCAGGTTCACGACGTATTCGATCGCCTCGATGTAGTCGTCGATGTTCGCTTCGATCCCGCGCTTCAGGAACGGCGCGAACATCGTCACGCCGACGAAGCCGCCTGCATCGGCGATCTCCTTCAGTTGCTCGTCGCTCTTGTTGCGCGGATGCTCCTTCAGGCCCGACGGCAGGCAGTGCGAGTAGCACACCGGCTTCTTCGAGAACGCGATCGCTTCCGACGACGTGTTGCCGCCCACGTGCGACAGGTCGACCATGATCCCGACGCGGTTCATCTCGGTGATCACTTCGCGGCCGAAGTCAGACAGCCCGCCGTCACGCTCGTAGCAACCGGTGCCGACCAGGTTCTGCGTGTTGTAGCAGAGCTGCACGACGCGCACGCCCATGTCGGCGAACGCTTCGATGTAGCCGAGGTTGTCCTCGAACGCATGCGCGTTCTGGAAGCCGAGGATCACGCCCGTCTTGTTTTCCTTCTTCGCGCGGAAGATGTCTTCCGTCGTGCGCACCAGCGTCAGCAGCTCGCCGTTGTCGCGGATCTTCTTCTTCATCACGCCGATGTTGTCGACGGTCTTCGTGAAGTTCTCCCACACCGACACCGTACAGTTCGCGGCGGTGATGCCACCCTTGCGCATGTCTTCGAACACCGGCTTCTCGAACTTCGAGATGTTCAGCCCGTCGATGATGATGCTGTCTTGATGCAGCGTGCTCATGTGTTGCTCCAGTATTGTCGGGTCGGTGGGATCAATAGATCGGGAAGCGTTCGCACAACGCGAAGATCTCGCGGCGCACGCGCTGTTCGGTCGCGTGGTCGCCTTCCGGGTTCGCGCGCAGCGCGTCGAACACTTCCAGGATCAGGCGGCCCACCTCGCGGAATTCCGCGACGCCGAAGCCGCGCGTCGTGCCGGCCGGCGTGCCGAGGCGGATGCCTGACGTGACGGTCGGCTTCTCGGTGTCGAACGGAATGCCGTTCTTGTTGCAGGTGATGCCCGCGCGTTCGAGCGCCTGCTCGACCGGTGCACCCTTCAGGCCCTTCGGGCGCAGGTCGACCAGCAGCAGGTGGTTGTCGGTGCCGCCCGTGACAAGATCGACGCCGCCGGCCTTCAGCACTTCGCCGAGCGCCTGCGCGTTCGCGAGCACGTTGTCGATGTAGGTCTTGAAGTCCGCATGCAGCACTTCGCCGAACGCGACGGCCTTGCCGGCGATCACGTGCATCAGCGGGCCGCCCTGCAGGCCGGGGAACACGGCCGAGTTGATCTTCTTCGCGATGTCCTCGTCGTTGGTCAGCACGAAGCCGCCGCGCGGGCCGCGCAGCGTCTTGTGGGTGGTCGACGTGACGACGTGCGCATGCTCGACCGGGTTCGCGTGGCGGCCCGCGGCGATCACGCCGGCGATGTGCGCCATGTCGACCATCAGCTTCGCGCCGACGCTGTCGGCGATCGCGCGGAAGCGCGCGAAGTCGAGTGCACGCGGGTACGCCGAGAAGCCGGCGATGATCAGGTTCGGCTTGTGTTCGTGCGCGAGCGCTTCGACCTGGTCGTAGTCGATCAGCATCGTGTCGCGGTTCACGCCGTACTGCACGGCGTTGAACCACTTGCCCGACAGCGCCGGCTTCGCGCCGTGCGTCAGGTGGCCGCCCGCGTCGAGCGACATGCCGAGCACCGTGTCGCCCGGCTTGGCCAGCGCGAGCATCACCGAGCCGTTCGCCTGCGCGCCCGAGTGCGGCTGCACGTTCGCATAGCCGGCGTTGAAGATCTGCTTCACGCGTTCGATCGCCAGCGCCTCGACTTCGTCCGCGAACTCGCAGCCGCCGTAGTAGCGCTTGCCGGGATAGCCTTCCGCATACTTGTTGGTCAGCACCGAGCCTTGTGCCTCCAGCACCGCACGCGACACGATGTTTTCCGACGCGATCAGCTCGACCTGCGACTGCTGACGCTCGAGTTCCTTCAGGATGGCGCTGCGCACCGGCGCGTCGCGCTCGGCCAGGGGCTGCGAGAAGAAAGGCTGGGTGTTCGACATAGTGCGTCCGTGACGAAGAATAAGGGGCTGAAACCGAAGCTCAAGGCCCGCCCTGCCTGGGTTTCCCGCTCGTCCCGTACAAGGCTGCCGACGGCTCTATTCTTGTCGTTCGGATTTTCGGCGGATTGATGAATTTAGACGCGTTCTTTGCCTTTTCCGCCATCCGCGTCCGTTTTATACAAGTGACCGGTCGTGCTTTTTCGGATGACCAAGCAAACCGCCTCCTGTCGTTCACCTATGAACAGGCACGCCGGCGGTGCGATTGCCGCCCGGTCGGGGTGCAACGCGTCACGAATACGGTGCAGTGCAGCATGCCGCTTTCAGCCATACAACGTATGGAGCTAGGGTTTAGCCGTATGGCACGCTTGTTGCGCTGGCTCACACAATACCGCAGCCCGATCCGTGCCTCCCGGGCGTATAGCTATTAGAGATTCAAGGAACGCTCCCCATGTCGCCCGACCGCACAGCGTCGCTGTCCCACTTCGCGTTCATGCCATTACCGAATTTCACGATGATCGCGTTCACCAATGCGATCGAGGTGCTTCGGATGGCGAACTACCTGAGCGGCCAACCGCTCTACCGCTGGTCGGTCATCAGCCCGGACGGCGGCCCGGTCACCGCGAGCAACGGCCTGACGGTCGACACGGGCCCGGCCGAATGCGTGGGGCAACCGGACATCGTGTTCGTGTGCGGCGGCGTCGACGTGCAGCGCGCGACCACGCCCGCCCATCTGTCGACGCTGCGCCGCTTCGCGCGCTCGGGCATCCCGCTCGGCAGCCTGTGCACGGGCACCTATGCACTCGCCAAGTCGGGGCTGCTCGCGGGCTACGCATGCGCGATCCACTGGGAAAACATGTCGGCGCTGAAGGAAGAGTTTCCGGACACGCGCTTCCTGAAGGAACTGTTCGTGATCGACCGCGACCGCATCACGTGCACCGGCGGCGTCGCGCCGCTCGACATGATGCTGAACCTGATCGCCGCGCGCGTGGGCACCGCGCGCGTCACGCAGATCGCCGAGCAGTTCATCGTCGAACACGTGCGCGACACGAGCGCGCAGCAACGCATGCCGCTCGTCGCGCGCCTCGGCTCCGCGAACAAGTCGCTGTTCGAAGTGATCTCGCTGATGGAAAACAACATCGAGGAGCCGCTGTCGCGTGAGGAGCTCGCGCGGCTCGCGAACATGTCGCAGCGGCAACTGCAGCGCCTGTTCCGCGAACACCTCGGGATGACGCCGACGCACTACTACCTGACGCTGCGGCTGCGCCGCGCGCGCGAACTGCTGCTGCAGACCGACATGTCGATCATGCACATCACGATGGCATGCGGCTTCCAGTCGGCGTGCCATTTCAGCAAGAGCTATCGCGACGCGTTCGGCGTCGCGCCGACCCGCGAGCGCCGCAAGCAGGTCGCGCCGCTTGCGCAGGGTGCGGCGAGCGCCGGCCCGGCATTCCCCGCGCATGTGCTGCATGCGTGAGCCTCACCGCGATTGACCCATGAAAAAAGCGACCTCGACGGTCGCTTTTTTCTTTGCGCTTACGATCCCCACACCTGCATTTCGTCGAGCGAATAACCCCACTGAGTCGCGCGCTTCGTGCCATACATCCGCACGTAGCGCCCATGCCCGTTCAGGTTCGGCAGCGTCACGTGGCCGTAGGACACGCCGTTGTTCGTCGAGTAGATCGTCGTCCAGTTCGCGTTGTCGTTCGACACCTGGATCTGGTAGACGAGCGCGCCCGCGTCCCAGTAGAGATCGATGCTGTTGATCGTCTTCGTCGCACCGAGATCCACGGAGATCCATTGCGGATCGACGCCCGCACCCTCCGGCGAATCCCAGCGCGTGCTCGTGGTGTTGCCGTCGAACGCCTTGTCGGGCGTGAGCGATGCGTTGTAGCTCGCCGATGCGGCAGCCGGGTGGCCTTGCGACAGCAGCGTCGGCTGCGCGGCAGCCGGGCCGCCGTAGTAGCTCGACCCGAGCTTGGCCTTCGTCGTGTCGGCGTTCACGCCGAACTGCGACAGGCTCCAGCGCTGGCCGGTCGTCACGTCACCGACGTAGAGCTGATAGCCGCCCGCCGTCGTCGACGAGAAGAACACGTAGTTCGTGCCGCTCACCGGTGCCGGATCCGAGTTGTTGCTCACGCAGTCGTTGATCGGCAACGCGTTCGGCGTCGACGCCGGGTCCGCGGTCTTCGTATAGATCTGGTCGGCCTGGCCGCTGTCTTTCCAGCGTGCATAGAACACCATGCCGTCCCCACGCACGATCGGGTAGTACGTCTGCAGCCCGGCCGGGTGATCGAACGTGGCGGTGACGCCGGTCGCGAGCGTGCGCTTCATCAGCCCCATGTTCGCGCCGGTGCCGGTCGCGTAGTACACGGCGCTCGCATCCGGCGCGAGGAACGGCATCGAGTATTCGGCGCCGGCCGGCGCATTCGTCAGGCTCACGACCGACGTGAAGACCGGGCCCGCGCTCGTGTACGACAGCGTCGCCTGCTTGACGTCGCCGTTCTGCTTGAACACGAGGGTCTTGCCGTCCGCGCTGAATTTCGGGTCTTCGTTGCGCGTCGCGCCAGTGCTGTTCGTCAGGTTGACCGGCGGCGTGCCCGCGCCGAGCTGCAGCATGAACACGTTCCATGCGCCGTTGCTGATGCCCATGAACGCGAGCCACTTGCCGTCGGGGCTGAACACGCCGTTCATCGGATCGGTGATGCCCCATGCGCTCTTGCTCAGTTGCGTCAACGTATGGGCCGAGAAGTCGTACAGGAACAGCTGGCTCGTGCCGTCGCCGTACTTGACGTAGCTGTGATAGACGAGCTTGCCGGTCAGTGCGGCGGGAAACGTCGCGTTGGATTGCGTCGGCGGATTGCTGATGCAGGCGGCCTGCGCGGCGCCGCCGAGCAGGTTGAGGGCGAGGCCGGCCACGAGGCCTGCGACGAGAGTGTTCGATTTCACGCTGAAGGTTTCCGGTTAGGGTCATGACACCGCTGACTAGACCTCGCACGCACCGGCGCACGGGCCACGGATCAGCCGGCGGACAGCGTGAATTCCGTATCGGTCAATGTCGGGAACGAAGATTGCTCGAGGGGCGAAAGCATGCCAGCGAGTCGCGCCGAAAAACAGGATCAGAGCCTGTGAAAAACAAGCGGATCACGGGATAACGAGGCCTGTCGCGCAGCGCGCGCCGTGCTACTCTTTTTTCGGCACAAAGCTGCTCGACTTGAGGCACGCATGAAGCGTTATGCGATGCTCGCCCGGACGATTTCCGAGTCGATCCGGCGTGGAGATCTGGCCCCCGGTGCGCGCATCCCGACCGTGCGTGCCGCGTGCCGTGCGTATGGCGTCAGCCCGTCCACCGTGTTTCGCGCGTACTACGCGCTCGAAAGCGAGGGTCTGATCGTCGCGCGCGCACGGTCCGGATATTTCGTTGCGAACCTCGAAGACAAACACCTTCGATTCGGCCACGATCCGCCGCGCAAGCCGGCCGCCGCACCCATCGGCGGCGACGACACGCTGTTGCGTCTGCTCGATTCGCTCAAATGCGACGACGTCGTGCCACTCGGCTCCGCATTCGCCAGCTATTCGCTGTTCCCGATGAGCAGCCTGTGGCGCTACGTTGCGTCGGCGGCGCGCAGCATGGACCGCACGAAACTGCTCTCGGGATTGCCGCCCGGCTACGACGCGCTGCGTCGCCAGATTGCATTGCGCTACCTGAACGCGGGCGCGGCGTTGCCGATGGACGAGATCGTCATCACGACCGGCGCGCTCGAAGCGCTGACGCTGAGCCTGCAGGCGCTCACGCGCCCCGGCGACATCGTCGCGATTGAACGGCCCGCGTTCCATGCGGTGCTGCATGCCGTGCAGCGCCTGCACCTGAAGGCCGTCGAGATTCCGGTCGACCCGCGCACGGGCCTCGACCTCGACGCACTCGCGCAGGCACTCGACACGCATCCGGTGCGCGCGTGCTGGTTCATGACGTCGTTCCACAACCCGACCGGCGCGACACTGACCGACGAGCGCAAGCGGGCGCTGATCGACCTGCTCGCGGCACGCAACGTGCCGTTGATCGAGGACGACGTCTATGGCGAGCTGCATTTCGGCACCGCACCCACGCGCCCCGCCAAGCTGTATGACGACAGCGGGCTCGTCCTGCATTGCGGTTCGTTCTCGAAATGCCTCGCGCCCGGGTTCCGGATCGGCTGGGTCGCGGCCGGACGCTACGTGCGGCAGATCCGTCAGGCAAAAGGCGCGAGTGCGCCGGCGGCCGACGTGCCCGCGCAGATGGCGATCTCGAGCTACCTGCGCGACGGCGCGTACGACCGCTTCCTGCGCAAGCTGCGCCGCAATCTCGCCGCGCATCAGGCGCAGATGCTTGCGGCCGTGCGCGCGTATTTTCCGGCCGGCACCGAGGTATTCGCGCCGCGCGGCGGGTATTTCCTGTGGATCGAACTGCCGCCGCGCGTGGATGCGATGCATCTGTTCGACGATGCGATGGAAGGCGGCGTCAGCATCGCGCCGGGGCCGATCTTTTCCGCGACCGGCGGATTCCGCCGCTATCTTCGCCTCAATTACGGCCGGCCGTGGACACCGGCCGTCGAGCACGCGATGCAGACCATCGGGACGCTCGCGGCCCGGCAGCGGCAGGACGGCTAGCGTGGATCTGACGAATTTCGGCGGCCTGTTGTGCCTTGCGTTTCACGCGCCTGCGACCAAGAATGAAGCGGTAGGCCGCCACGGACGAATGCGTTCCGCGCACCCGACGTCATGGAGAACCTCATGAGCACCGCATGCGAACGACCCTCGACGACGCACGCTCCGCCGGATTCCGGCACGGGCCGACCGGCTGCCTGGCAGGAACGGATCATGACGACCGGCGAACGTTCGCCGCGTTGACGGCACCCGCCCGCTTCCCGCGATGCGAGTCCTGCCCAACCGGACAAGCCGCGCGCGCGACGACTGGCGTGCAATCCTGAACGCGCGAGCCGAAGCACGACGCACCACCTGCTGCCGCTGCAGGGAATGCGGCTTCGTGGCCTTCCGCGCACTCGAGCACTGCCCCGTCTGCGGCCAGCGGAACTGGCCGTTCGCCCCGGTGCGCCAGGCCTCGGACGACTCGCATGCCACCCATGCGGTGCACTCCTTTCACACGTGGTCGTCGCGCGTCGCACGGGCGCTGCGCAACGCGGCGTTCCGGCGGCCGCGCGCATCGAGCGCACCGATCCTGAGCATCCTGACGCTCGTGCTGCTGGTCGGCGGCTACGTGACGGTCGACCGGACCTGCAAGGCCGATCCGGTCTGTCGCGGTTCGAATGGATCGGGCGCGACGGCAAGCGATGCCGGCCCGTACGCGTCGAACGATCCCGTGCTGCCGGTCTTGCCGGCGCCCGTCTATCCGTTTCATTCGACTGACGGAACGCAGGTGGCGGCCGCCCGGCAGGACAGCCCGGATCTCGGCGAATCGGCCGGACGGACGGCCGTCGCGCGAGCTGTGCCAGCCATGCGTGCCCGCGACCGGTTGCACCCCACCGCCACGGTTCGCCTGGCGGACTGGAAGGCCAGCCGCAGTGCCGCGCATCGTGCCCGCGCATTCCACCGCGTGAGCGTGCACACCGTGCATGCGCGACGCGCCACCGCCAGCAATACGCAAATCGCGCAGCTCTATCGCGGCCACTGAGCGCGCATGCGCAGTCCGTGCATGCGTGTTCGTCGATTCATTTTTCTAAACCGCCCGTCACAAAACCTCGTTTGCGTCGCGACTCGCGCGTGACGTTCAATGGGTCATTCGCCCGCGCCGGCGCGTATCGCGTTCCGGCCGGTCGCCCGATCCACCGAACGGAGTCGTCGATGAATGCACTACAGCTCGTGACCCTGGCTGCCATCTGGGGCGCGTCCTTCCTGTTCATGCGCATGGGCGCACCGGAATTCGGCGTCGTCCCGCTGATCGCGCTGCGCGTCGCGATCGCGGCCGTGCTGTTGTCGCCGGTGCTGCGCCACGCGCAGGCGCGACAGGAATTCCGCTCGCATCTGGTGCCGCTGTTCGTCGTCGGCATCGCGAACTCGGCGCTGCCGTTCTGCCTGCTGACCTACGCGGCGCTGTTCGTGTCGGCCGGCACCGATTCGATCCTGAATGCGACGACACCGCTATGGACCGCGATCGTCGCGTACGTGTGGCTGCGCGCGCCGCTGACGAAACCGCAGGCGCTCGGTCTCGCGTTGGGCTTTGCCGGCGTCGTCGTGCTCGCCGGTTCGGCGGTCGGTGCCGGCACGCCCGGCGCACCGCGCGCGATCGCCGCGGCGATGCTCGCGACGCTGTCGTACGGGTTCGCCGCGCATTACTCGAAGCGCAAGCTGGCGAACGTCAGGCCGTTCGTGTCGGCATTCGGCAGCCAGTTGTTCGCGGCGGTCGCGCTCGTGCCGCTCGCGCTGCCGATGTGGCCGCACGGCCCCGTTCACACGTCTGCATGGATCGCGGTGGTGCTGCTCGGCTCGATCTGCACGGCCGTCGCCTACCTGCTGTATTTCGGGCTGATCCGCCATGCGGGCGCGCAATATGCCGCGTCGGTCACGTTCCTGATCCCGATCTTCGGTGTCGTATGGGGGGCGATCTTCCTGCACGAGACGATTTCGGTGCAGACGGTCGCCGGGTGCGCAATCATCCTGCTCGGCACCGCGCTCGCGACCGGCAAGCTCAAGGGGTTCGCGGCCACCGCCGTGCGCGGGTCACGCCAGTAGGTCGCGCGGGCCGTCGTCGCTGCTGCCGATCTCGCTCGCGAGCCAGTCGCGGAACGCGGCGATCTTCCACTCGTGCTGGCGCGCTTCGCTGCACACGACGTAGTAGGACAGTTCGGTCGGCCAGGGCCGTGCGAGCACACGTACCAGCCGGCCGGCCGCGACTTCGTCCCGCGCATAGATGTCGCGCACCAGCGCCATACCCTGCCCGGCGACCGCCGCCTTGATCAGCAACGCATCCTCGCTGAAGCTCGCGCCGCGCGGCGCACGGGCATCCTCGATCCCTTGCGCGCGCAGCCACAGCGCCCAGTCGGCACGATCCGCGTCCTGCAGCAACGGGTACGACAGGCAGTCGGCCGGCGTGGCGACCGGACGGGCGGGATCGAGCAGTTGCGGGCTGCACACGGGCCACAGCTCGGGCGTCCAGATGCGGAACGACGCGTGTCCGGGATAACGGCCCAACCCGTGCCGGATCGCGACGTCGACATAGTCGCGACGCAAGTCGACCAGCTGCCCGCGCGTCTCGACCGTGATTTCGATTTCCGGGTACGCGGCATTGAACCCGCCGAGGCGCTGCACGAGCCACGTGTTCGCGAAGGAGGCGGTGGTCGTCACCGCGAGACGGACGACACGCCGATTGGCGCCGTGCACGTTCGCCCACGCGGCCTCGATCTCGTTGAAGCCGCCGGCGAGCTGGTCGAACAGCGCACGGCCCGTGCCGGTCAGCTCGAGTTCGCGGCCGGTGCGCTCGAACAGGCGCACGGCGAGGCGATCCTCGAGATTGCGGACATGCTGGCTGACGGCGCCCGGCGAAATGCAGAGCTGGTCGGCCGCCTGTTTCATGCTGCCGCAGCGCGCCACTTCGACGAACGTGTGCAACGCTGCGAGGGGAAGTGACTTGGCCATCCGTGGATGTGCCGCCGGACGGCGGCGGTGGGGTCGGGAACGGGCGATGATTATCGCAGCAATTTCGGATGGCCGGGATCGCCGGGCGCCAGCGTTCCGGGCCGCGCGGCGTGCGACTTCGCCCAGCCGGGGCCGAAGCGGAGGCTCAGGCTGCCGTGCTGCGCGGCCTTGTCCTTCGCGCCCGGATCGTCCGTCCAGTACCGGCCCGGGATGCCGATCGCATCGGCCGGCCGCGTGATTTCCATCCGTGCGCCTCAACGACGGCCGACCGCGGACGCCCACGGTCGAACACGCGATGCAGACCATCGGTGCGCCGGCCTCGCGGCAATGGCACACGCACCAGCCCTGGCACGGACGATGCCACCCGAGCGCGCGCCAATCAGGCACGGCACGCGCCTTGCGTTCTGGCCGGTGCGCGACAAAGAATGAAATCGGCAGGCGGCGTGACAATGTGACGAAGTGAACAGCGGGCGGCCGGCACGGCCGCGTGGCGGTTTCAGCGGAGGAATTCCATGAGCATCGAGAGCGCACTCCAGGCGACGATCCAGGCACTCGTTCAGGATGGCAAAGGCTTGCTGGCGGCCGACGAAAGCGGGCCGACCATCGCGAAGCGCTTCAAGACGATCGCGGTCGAATCGACCGAAGAGAACCGCCGCGCATGGCGCACCCTGTTGCTGTCGACGCCGGGCCTCGGTGAATTCGTCAGCGGCGTGATCCTGTATGAAGAGACGCTCGGGCAATGTGCGGACGACGGCACGCCGTTGCCCGAACTCGCCGCTCGCCAGCAGATCGTGCCCGGCATCAAGGTCGACGCGGGCAAGATCCCGCTCGCGCTCGCGCCCGGCGACGAAATCACGCAAGGGCTCGATGGCCTTGCGGCGCGCCTCGACGGCTACCAGCGGCAAGGCGCGCGGTTCGCGAAATGGCGCGCGGTGTACAACGTGTCCGCCACGCTGCCGGGCCATGCGGCGATCCAGGCAAACGCCGAAGCGCTGGCGCGCTATGCGGCGATCTGCCAGGAGGCCGGCGTCGTGCCGATCGTCGAGCCGGAAGTGCTGATGGACGGCGATCATTCGATCGGCCGCTGCGCGCAAGTGACCGACGCCGTGCTGCACGCCGTGTTCGACGCGCTGCACCGGCACCGGGTCGTGCTGGCGCACATGTTGCTCAAGCCGAGCATGGTCGTCGCGGGCAGCACGCACACCGCACCGCCGGCCCCCGCCGAAGTCGCAGAGGCGACGGTGCGCCTGTTGCGCAGCGCCGTGCCGGCCGAAGTGCCCGGCATCTTCTTCCTGTCCGGCGGACAGACGCCCGAGGAAGCGACGGCGCATCTCGACGCGATGAATCGGATTGCCGGGCGGCCGTGGCTGCTGAGCTTTTCCTATGGGCGCGCACTGCAGGAGCCGCCGCTGGCCGCGTGGAAGGGACAGGCGGCCAACGTACGCGCCGCGCAGGATGCGTTGCTGCTGCGCGCACGCCTGAACGGTGCGGCCTGCCGCGGTCAGTACGACGCCGCGATGGAGCGCACCGCGTGAACGGAGCCGGGCGAACGTCGCCCGGTCGATCGTTTACGCGCGAGCTGCTCGCCCGGTGCTATCGCGGGCGCTGAGCGCACGCCTCCCGAACGCACAAAGGGCCGGGGCGCTTGAGCGCCCCGGCCCCTTCGATTGCCGCGTGGTGGTCGGTCGCGTTACGCCGCCAGCAACCCGTGCGGGTCGATGACGAATTTGCGCGGCGCGCCGCCGTCGAACTTCTTGTAGCCTTCCGGCGCCTGGTCGAGCGAGATCACTTCGACGTTGACGATCTTCGCGATCGGCAGCCGGTCGAACAGGATCGCCTGCATCAGGTTACGGTTGTACTTCAGCACCGGCGTCTGGCCCGTGAAGAACGAGTGCGACTTCGCCCAGCCAAGGCCGAAGCGGATGCTCAGGCTGCCGTGCTGCGCGGCCTTGTCCTTCGCGCCCGGATCGTCCGTCACGTACAGGCCCGGAATGCCGATCGCGCCGGCCGGCCGCGTGATTTCCATCAGCGAGTTCAGCACCGTCGCGGGCGCTTCTTCCGAATGGCCCGACGAGCCGTGCCCATGCGCCTCGAAGCCGACGCAGTCGACCGCGCAGTCGATCTCCGGCACGCCGAGGATCTGCTCGATCTGCTCGCCGAGCGAGGCATCTTTCGACAGGTCGACCGTCTCGAAGCCCATCGCCCGCGCATGCGCGAGGCGTTCCGCGTTCATGTCGCCGACGATCGTCACCGCCGCGCCGAGCAGGCGCGCCGATGCCGCCGCCGCCATCCCGACCGGGCCCGCGCCCGCGATATAGACCGTCGAGCCCGGCTTCACGCCCGCGCTCACCGCACCGTGATAACCGGTCGGCAGAATGTCGGACAGGCAGGTCAGATCGCGGATCTTCGACATCGCCTGATCGCGATCGGGGAATTTCAGCAGGTTGAAATCCGCGTACGGCACCAGCACGTACTCGGCCTGGCCGCCGATCCAGCCGCCCATGTCGACGTAGCCGTAGGCGCCGCCTGCACGCGACGGGTTCACGTTCAGGCACACGCCCGTATGCGTGTCCTTGCACATCGCACAGCGGCCGCATGCCACGTTGAACGGCACCGACACCAGATCGCCGAGTTTCAGCGTCTCGACGTCGCGGCCGATCTCGACCACTTCGCCCGTGATCTCGTGACCGAGCACGAGGCCGACCGGCGCGGTCGTGCGGCCGCGCACCATGTGCTGGTCGGAACCGCAGATGTTCGTACTGACCACTTTCAGGATCACGCCGTGGCCGATCGCACGGCCGGTCGGATCGACCATCTTCGGATAATCGATTTTCTGAACTTCGACCTGGCCCGGCCCAAGATAGACGACACCTCGATTGCTGCTCATCGTATTGTCTCCATGTCTCGTTGGATGGCGCCGCGGCGCGCCGGCTCATGCGGCGCACGCGCAACGTGCTGTTCGAGAGTAGTCCCGGAGGCAGGGGCGCCGATGTCTCAAACGCGACATGCGTTTGAACGGCGCCGACATCGCTGGCGGAAAACCGAAAGTCGGGCGGGAAACGACGGGAAGGTGGCGCACGCGGCATTCACCCGCAGCGTGACGCGCCGGCGGGCGGGCCGGTCCTGACGACCGGCCTCCCCCGCCTTGGGGCAGGCGCTACCCGCCCTGATTCTCGCGGATGATCGCGGCGGCGGCGCTTTCCGCTTCGCTCGCGACGCCGTCGTGCACGCGCGTGCTGACGGCCGGCGTCGGCGGCTCGCTGTCGAGCGCGTGGCCGTTGCGGTCGTGCGTGTCGACCGTCGCGCGCATCGACAGCCCGACGCGCAGCGGATGCGCGGCGAGATCGCGCGGCTCGATCGCGATCACGACCGGCACGCGCTGCACGACCTTGATCCAGTTGCCGGCCGCATTCTGCGACGGCAGCATCGAAAACGCGCTGCCGGTGCCCGCCGAGAAGCCCTGTACGCGGCCGCGATAGCTCACGCGCGAACCGTACAGATCCGACACGATCTCGACCGGCTGCCCGATGCGCATGTGGCGAATCTGCCCTTCCTTGAAATTCGCCTCGATCCACAGCTGATTGAGCTGCACGATCGACATCAGCGGCACGCCGGGCCCGACCTGCTGGCCGACCTGCACCGAACGCTGCCCGATCGTGCCGTCGACCGGGGCGACGATCGTCGTGCGCTTCAGGTTCCGGTACGCGAGCTTGAACTGCGCGGCCGCCTGCACGACCGCCGGGCTTTCGTCGACGGGCAGCTTGCTGCCGAGCGCGCGTGCCGCGTCGAGCTGCGCCTGCGCGGCCGCGAGATTCGCCTGCGCGCCGGCGACCGCCGCCCGCG
>NZ_JAAGPM010000060.1:0-48726 GCF_017104865.1 Burkholderia sp. Ac-20349 | reverse complement strand
CCTGATCCTGGTGCGCGTACCGGCGAGCGACGGGAAGCAGGCAGCGCGCGATGCGTTCTACTCGCTGGTGTCGATGGCCGGATGGACGACCGTGGCAGCCACGCTCGCGTGCGTGCTGGTGTTCGCGGGTGCGTCGCAGCCGCGGCCGTCGAGCCTGCAGCAACTGCTGGCGCTGAAGAACCGCGTGCTGATGGAATTGCAGAAGCACGGCATCGGCAAGCCGGCCACGACGAACGACGCCGCGCCGGCTCCGTCCCCGGCACGCGCGCCCGTCGCGCCTCCGGCCGCGAACGAGGCAGGTGCATCCGCTGCCGCGCCGACGGCAGGCGAAGCCGCGTCCGGCGTCGCCGCCAGCGCGGTGCAGCCGGCCTCGGTATCGGCGCCCGCGCAACCGGTCGCACCGGAGGCGGCGCCTGCACGCAGTAGCGAGATGGACTGGCGTCCGGCCGCGGTAGCCGGTGCGGCCGTGATCGTCCTCGCGGCCGGTTTCGCGTGGCGCAAGCGCCGGAAAGGCCGGGGCACGGAAGAGGCGGGCACGGGTGCGACGGCTGCCGCGTCCGTAGCGGGCGGTGCCGCGGCTGCGGAAGCCGCAGTCGCGCCGACCGTCGAACCTGAACTGCCGATCCGGCCTGAAATGCCGGTCGCGCGTGACGCGGCTTCCGACTTGAGCCTTGCTGCGGCGACCGCCGCGGCGGCGGAGACGGTCGAGCCGCCCGACACGGATGTGTCGCCGGTGCAAGAAGCGGCGAAGCCGTATGACGAGCCGCCCGCGCACGCCGCAGTGCCGCCCGCAAGCGAGGCGGCGCCGGCTCCGCGCGATGCCGAGCCGGTAGAGCAGATCGCTGCCGAAAAGCCGGCGGAAAAGGCTGCCGAGACGCCGCTTGCACCCGTGGCAGCCGAAGCGCAGCACGCGGCGTTGATGCAGAACGCGATCAGCGCGCTCAGCAGCCTCGACATGCCGCTGCCGCCGCGCACATCCGACGAGTCGGCGACGGACGAGCCCGCTGCACGGGCAGGGCAGTCCGACACCGATAAAATTGCAACTAACGGTCAAGCCGCGCGGCACCTGCCGATGGGCTCGACCACGCCGGCCCCGGAACATCCGGCCGACCAGGACGACGAGTTCGATTGGGATCCGGACGCGGCGACGCCTGCCGTCCACACGGGCAGCCCGTTCGCGACGTCGTCGCTGCCGCCGCTCGGCGGCGCGCAGTTCGGTGCGCTGAAGCTCGATTTCGATCTCGACCTGCCGTCCGCGCCGGGCGCCGCATTGCCGGCGCTGACGCCGGACGAGCTCGCCCGCATCGCGCGCAACAAGCTCGATCTCGCATCCGAGTACGTCGAGCTGGGCGACCTGTCCGGCGCGCGGACGCTGCTGCAGGAAGTGGTCGACGCGAACGACGCCGCGACGCGCGACGATGCGCGCGCGCTGCTTGCGAAACTGGCGGACGAGGCGTGATGCGGATCGCGCTCGGCATTCAGTACGACGGCGCCGCGTTCTGCGGCTGGCAGGCGCAGCCGCACGGCAAGACCGTGCAGGATCGGCTCGAGCACGCGCTGGCCGAGTTCGCGCGCGTGCCGCTGCATACGACGGTGGCCGGGCGGACCGACACGGGCGTGCACGGGCTCGGCCAGGTCGTGCACTTCGATACCGACCTCGATCGCGAGGTGTTCTCGTGGGTGCGCGGCACCAACGCGTTCCTGCCGTCGACCGTGGCGGTGCAGTGGGCGAAGCCGATGCCGGAGACGTTCCACGCGCGCTTCTCGGCGTTCGAACGCACGTATTACTACACGCTGTACGTCCATCCCGTGCGCTCGCCGATGCTGGCGGGGCGCGCGGGCTGGATCCACACGCCGCTCGACGACGATGCGATGCGTGCCGCCGCCGCGCACCTGATCGGCGAGCACGACTTCTCGTCGTTCCGGTCGTCGGAATGCCAGTCGAAGACGCCGGTCAAACACCTGTACCAGATCGACGTGCGGCGCGTGGGCCACTTCATTCATTTCCGCTTCCGCGCGAACGCGTTCCTGCACCACATGGTGCGCAACCTGATGGGCTGCCTCGTCGCGGTCGGTCGTGGCCGCTATCCGGCCGACTGGCTGGCCGACGTGCTGGCCGGGCGCGACCGCAAGCTTGCGGCGCCCACGTTCATGGCCGACGGGCTGTACCTTGCCCACGTCGGCTACCCGGCGGAATTCGCCGTCCCGCCCGCGCAGCTCGGCAGCGTGCCGTGGAGCAGCGTCTGGGCCGATCTGGACCCTCAATCATGACGGATCACGCCGTGTCTCCCTCGACTTTCGCCGCGGCCGGCCTGCCGCCGCGCACGCGCATCAAACTGTGCGGGCTGTCGAAGCCCGAGGACGTGCTGCACGCGGCCGCGCTCGGCGCCGACGCGATCGGCCTCGTGTTCTACCCGAAGAGCCCGCGCGCGGTGTCGATCGCGCAGGCGGCCGAGCTGGCGCGCCTCGCGCCGCCGTTCGTGTCGGTGGTCGGGCTGTTCGTGAACGCGACCGAGGCCGAGATCGAGGCCGTCGTGCGCGACGTGCCGCTCACGCTGCTGCAGCTCCATGGCGACGAGACGCCCGAGCAGTGCGACGCGCTTGGCCGCGCGGCACGCCTGCCGTGGCTGCGCGCGGTGCGCGTCGGCCCCTCGACGCAATCGGCCGATTTGGTAGAATCGGGTCTTCATTATTCGAAAGCGCGCGGCCTCCTGTTCGACACCCTGGTGCCGGATTACGGTGGTAGCGGCAAGGTCTTCGATTGGTCTCTTATTCCCGCAGAGCTCGCGCATCGGGCCGTTTTGAGTGGTGGCTTGAGCGCGCAAAACGTCGGTGATGCGATTCGCCAGTTGCGCCCGTTTGCTGTCGATGTCTCGAGTGGCATCGAAGTGGAGGGCGCGAAGGGCGTGAAGGATCACGCCCGGATGGCGGCGTTCGTACGCGCGGTGCGCGAAGCGGACGCCGGGTGATGCAAGCCGGCGCAGCCCCGAAAGCGGGGTGCACCGACCGATCGAGAGAGACACCATGTACAACCTTCCTGATGACCGCGGCCACTTCGGCCCGTATGGCGGCACGTTCGTCGCCGAGACGCTGATTCACGCGCTGGACGAGCTGCGTGCCGCGTATGAAAAATTCCAGAACGATCCCGATTTCGTCGCCGAATTCGAGCGCGAGCTGAAGCATTTCGTCGGCCGTCCGTCGCCGATCTATCACGCGCAGCGCTGGAGCGAAACGCTCGGCGGCGCGCAGATCTACCTGAAGCGCGAAGACCTGAACCACACGGGCGCGCACAAGATCAACAACGTGATCGGCCAGGCGCTGCTCGCGAAGCGCATGGGCAAGAAGCGCGTGATCGCCGAGACGGGCGCCGGCCAGCACGGTGTCGCGACCGCGACGATCTGCGCGCGCTTCGGGATGGAGTGCGTCGTCTACATGGGTTCGGAAGACGTGCGCCGCCAGGCCGCGAACGTCTACCGGATGAAGCTGCTCGGCGCGACGGTGGTGCCGGTCGAATCGGGTTCGCGCACGCTGAAGGATGCGCTGAACGAAGCGATGCGCGACTGGGTCACGAACATCGAGAACACGTTCTACATCATCGGCACGGTCGCGGGCCCGCACCCGTACCCGATGATGGTGCGCGACTTCCAGCGCGTGATCGGCGACGAGTGCAAGGTGCAGATGCCCGAGCTCGCGGGCCGGCAGCCCGACGCGGTGATCGCCTGCGTCGGCGGCGGTTCGAACGCGATGGGCATCTTCTATCCGTACATCGACGACACCTCGGTGCAGCTGATCGGCGTCGAAGCGGCCGGCGACGGCCTCGACACGGGCCATCACGCGGCGTCGCTGATCGCTGGCAGCCCGGGCGTGCTGCACGGCAATCGTACCTACCTGCTGCAGGACGACGACGGCCAGATCATCGAGACGCATTCGGTGTCGGCGGGCCTCGACTATCCGGGCGTCGGCCCCGAGCATGCGTGGCTGAAGGACAGCGGCCGTGCGCAGTACGTCGGCATCACCGACGAGGAAGCGCTGAAGGCGTTCCATGACTGCTGCCGGATCGAGGGGATCATTCCCGCGCTCGAGTCGAGCCACGCGATTGCGTATGGCGTGAAGCTCGCGCCGACGTTGCCGAAGGACAAGATCCTGCTCGTCAACCTGTCGGGCCGCGGCGACAAGGACATGCACACGGTCGCCGAGCGATCGGGCATCGAGCTCTGACCCCGACCGATGCGTGACCTGATCGAAGAACCGGGCGGCGGTGCCGCGAGCGAGGCGGGGGCGGTTCAGCCTGCCGCTGCCGAGCCGCGCGCGCTGCCGTCCGGTATCGAACTGCATAACCGCGATTTCCTGACCCATGCCGCGCACCTGCCGGACGCGTCGATCGACCTGATCGTCGCCGATCCGCCGTACGGGCTCGGCAAGGACTACGGCAACGACTCGGACAAGCGTTCGGGCGACGATTTCCTCGCGTGGACGCGCGAGTGGCTCGAGCTCGCGATTCCGAAGCTGAAGCCGAGCGGGTCGATGTACATCTTCTGCACGTGGCAGTACGCGCCGGAAATCTTCAGTTTCCTGAAGACGCAACTCACGATGGTCAACGAGATCATCTGGGACCGGCGCGTACCGAGCATGGGCGGCACGACGCGCCGTTTCACGTCGGTGCACGACAACATCGGCTTTTTCGCGGTTTCCAGGGCGTATTACTTCGATCTCGATCCGGTCCGCATCCCGTACGACGCCGACACGAAGAAGGCCCGCTCGCGCAAGCTGTTCGAAGGCAGCAAGTGGCTGGAGATGGGCTACAACCCGAAGGACGTCTGGTCGGTCTCGCGCCTGCACCGGCAGCACGCGGAGCGCGTCGATCATCCGACCCAGAAGCCGCTGGAAATCATCGAGCGGATGGTGCTCGCAAGCTGCCCGCCGGGCGGCCGCGTGCTCGATCCGTTCATGGGCAGCGGCACGACCGCGGTGGCCTGCGCACGGCAGGGGCGCGACTTCGTCGGCTACGAGATCAACGAAAGTTATTGCGCGATCGCGCATGAGCGCGTGAACGCGCTCGCTGCGCCGGCGTGCGCGTGAATCGCGCCGCCGCATCGCCGAACGCTACTTTGTATGGGACCGGAGTAAGCGCTAAAGCGCCAACTCCGGATCGACATAGGAAAATTGCCATGAATCGAATTCAGCAGACCTTCGCCGCGCTCGCCGAACAAGGCCGTAAGGGCTTGATCCCGTTCATCACGGCCGGCGACCCCGATCCCGCCAAGACCGTCGAATTCATGCACGCGCTCGCCGAAGGCGGCGCGGACGTGATCGAGCTCGGCGTGCCGTTCTCGGACCCGATGGCCGACGGCCCCGTGATCCAGCGCTCGTCGGAACGCGCGCTTGCGCGCGGCGTCACGCTGAAGAGCGTGCTCGCCGACGTGAAGCGCTTTCGCGAAACCGACCCCAAAACCCCCGTCGTGCTGATGGGCTATGCGAACCCGATCGAGCGGATGGGCGTCGACGTGTTCGCGGCCGAAGCACAGGCGGCCGGGGTCGACGGCGTGCTCGTCGTCGACTATCCGCCGGAAGAGGCGGGCGTGTTCGCCGAGAAAATGCGCGCCGCGCAGATCGATCCGATCTTCCTGCTCGCGCCCACGTCGACCGACGAACGCATCGCCGACGTCGGCAAGATCGCGAGCGGCTACGTGTATTACGTGTCGCTCAAGGGCGTGACCGGCGCGGGAAATCTGGATGTTTCGAGCATTGCGGGTAAAATCCCGGCCATCAAGTCGCGCGTGCCGGTTCCGGTCGGCGTCGGCTTCGGTATCCGCGACGCCGAAACGGCGCGCGCGGTGGCCGAGGTATCGGACGCCGTCGTGATCGGCAGCCGCCTCGTGCAGCTGCTCGAAAGCGCTGCGCCGGAGGGGGCTGCCGCCGCGCTGAAGACTTTCATCGCCGAGCTGCGCGCCGCCCTGGACGGCGCGGGCAAGACGGCGCGATAAACACAACACAGGAAGCGGGAGCGGGCCATGCGGCCCGGCCCGCCACGGAACAGGAAACCATACGATGAGCTGGCTCGACAAACTGTTGCCGCCGAAGATCAAGCAGACCGACCCGAAAAGCCGCAAGGGCATTCCGGAAGGCCTGTGGGTCAAGTGCCCGTCCTGCGAGGCCGTGCTGTACCGCAACGACGTGGACGCGAACCTGCACGTGTGCCCGAAGTGCGATCACCACATGCGCATCGGCGCGCGTGAGCGCCTCGACGGGCTGCTCGATGCGGAAGGCCGCTACGAGATCGGCCAGGAAATCGTGCCGGTCGACACGCTGAAGTTCAAGGACAGCCGCAAGTACCCGGATCGTCTGAAGGAAGCGATGGACGACACCGGCGAAACCGACGCGATGGTCGTGATGGGCGGTGCGATCCACACGCTGCCGGTGGTCGCGGCCTGCTTCGAGTTCTCGTTCATGGGCGGCTCGATGGGCTCGGTGGTCGGCGAGCGCTTTGCACGCGGCGCGCAGAACGCGCTCGAACAGCAAGTGCCGTTCATCTGCTTCACCGCTTCGGGCGGTGCACGGATGCAGGAAAGCCTGCTGTCGCTGATGCAGATGGCGAAAACCACCGCGATGCTGACCAAGCTGGCCGAAGCCAAGCTGCCGTTCATCTCGGTGCTGACCGACCCGACGATGGGTGGCGTGTCGGCGAGTTTTGCATTCCTCGGCGACGTCGTGATCGCCGAACCGAAGGCGCTGATCGGCTTCGCCGGCCCGCGCGTGATCGAGCAGACGGTTCGCGAGAAGCTGCCGGAAGGCTTCCAGCGCGCCGAATTCCTGCTGAAGACGGGCGCGATCGACATGATCGTCGACCGCCGCAAGATGCGCGACGAGATCGCGCAGCTGCTCGCGCTGCTGCAGCGTCAGCCGGCCGACGCGCTGGCTTGACCGGCGCAAGGTTGTGAATACTGCGCGTCGCCTGGCTTCAGCGCCAGGCGGCGCGCTTCGTTTTTTGGCGTAGTGGCGGTCCCGATCCAGATTTGATCCGATGAGCACTTTTCCCACTCTCGACGCGTGGCTTTCGCATCTCGAACGCGCGCACCCGGTCGGCATCGACATGGGCCTGACCCGCATCGGGCAGGTCAAGGCGGCGCTGCAGCTCGAATTCGCGTGTCCCGTCATCACCGTCGGCGGCACGAACGGCAAGGGCTCGACCTGCGCATTCCTCGAGACGATCCTCGTGCGCGCCGGCTACAAGGTCGGCTGCCACACGTCGCCGCACCTGCTCGAATTCAACGAGCGCGCGCGTGTGAATGGGCAGAACGTCACCGATGACGAACTGCTGCCGCACTTCGAGGCCGTCGAAGCCGCGCGCACGTCGCTGCCCGAGCCGGTGTCGCTCACGTATTTCGAATTCACGACGCTCGCGATCCTGCACCTGTTCGCATCGCGCGGGCTCGATGCGGTGATCCTCGAAGTCGGCCTCGGCGGCCGGCTCGACGCGGTCAACATCATCGACACCGACTGCGCGATCATCACGAGCATCGACATCGACCACACCGAGTATCTCGGCGACACGCGCGAGAAGATCGCGTTCGAGAAGGCCGGGATCTTCCGTCCGGGCAAGCCGGCGGTCTGCGGCGATCCGGCCGCGCCGCAGACGCTGATCGACCATGCGGAAGCGATCGGCGCGGATCTGTGGCTGGTCGGCCGCGATTTCCGCTACGAGGCGCAGGCAGGCGCCGAGCGCCAGCAGTGGAGCTACCTCGGCCGCGAGAAGCGCTATCCGGCGCTCGCGTATCCGGCGCTGCGCGGGGCGAATCAGCTGATCAATGCGTCGGCCGCGCTCGCCGCGCTCGAAGCGCTGCGCCCGGTGCTGCCGGTGTCCGCGCAGGACATCCGGCTCGGCCTCGCGAACGTCGAGTTGCCGGGGCGCTTCCAGGTGCTGCCCGGCAAGCCGGCGATCGTGCTCGACGTCGCGCACAACCCGCATGCGTCGGCCGTGCTCGAGCAGAACCTCGGCAACATGGGCTTCTTCCCGTACACCTACGCGGTGTTCGGCGCGATGCACGACAAGGACATCGATGGCGTGCTGCAGCACCTGAAGGGCGAGATCGACCACTGGTGCGTGACCGACCTGCCGCTGCCGCGCGCGGCCTCCGCGGAGCAGCTCGAAGCCGCGCTGCGCAAGGCCGGCGTGGAGGAGGGGCCCGATTCGAGCGTGACGCGTTATACGTCGCCCGCAGAAGCGTTTCGCGATGCACTAAAAAGAGCATCCGAGAATGATAGAATCGTGGTTTTCGGCAGTTTCCATACGGTTGCCGGCGTGCTGGCCTACCGTAAATCGCAGCAACACTGACTGACGGGCAGTTTCGGACTCAGCCATTCATGGGAATTTTCTCGTTCGGCAAAAAAGACGACGACGCGCCCCCGCGGCGCGGCGGTCGCACCGGGACCTCCCGGAACGTGCGCACGGAGCGCACTGAACGCGTCGAGCGACGCTCGCGCCGCACGGAGCGTCCGGAATCGGATGCCCTGCTCCTCGATCCGACCCTTCCAGAAAAGCAACGCGCGCGCCGTCGCCTCGTCGGCGCGATCGCGCTCGTCGTCGCCGCCGTGATCGTGCTGCCGATGGTGCTCGATTCGCATCCGAAGCCGGTCACGGACGACATCGCAATCGACATTCCGAACCGGCCCGCGCACCAGGCGGTCGCACCGCGCGACGATGACGCCTCCGACGTGCAGGCAGGCGTCGCGCACGACGAACCGCCGGCATCCGAGGTCGACGTTGCGGCTGCACCGGCTCCGGTGCCGAAGAGCGCCGACAAGCCGGCCGCGAAACCCGATACCACGACCACGGCGAGCGTGACGCCGCCGAAGCCCGCGCCGAAACCGGCTGCCCCCGTGGCGAAGCCGGCTGCGCCGAAGCCTATACCCGCGCCCGCGGCCGTCGCGAATGTCGACGCCGCGAGTCCGGACAGCGGCGATGCGTCGTCGCCGTCGTCGCCGGCCGGTGCGCGCTTCGCGGTGCAGCTCGGGTCGTTCAAGGACGACGCGACGGCCCGTTCGTGGGCCACCAAGTTGAAATCGGCGGGCGTGCCCGCATATGTCGAGCATCGCAAGCAGGCAGACGGCAGCACGGCTACACTGTTGCGTGCGGGCCCGTTCGCGGATCGCGCGGCGGCTTCCGCCGCGATCGCGAAGGTGCGCGAAGCCGGTCTGACGCAGTAACGCACGATGCTGACGGCTTTCGACTACGCTGTATTGGCGGTGATCGTGTTGTCGGCGCTGCGCGGTGCGTGGCGCGGCTTCGTGTCCGAGATTTTCGGGCTGATCGGCTGGATCGCGGCGATCGTGATCGCGGGCCGCTACGTCGGACTCGTCGTGCCGTATATTCCGGCGAACTGGCCGGGCGGCGCGCTGACGCAGTGGGTGATCGCCTTCGCGTTGCTCGTGATCGGCGTGGTGCTGGTCGCCGGTGTCGCAAACGCGCTGCTGTCGCGGATCGCGCAGGCGAGTGGCCTGGGCGGCGTCGACCGCTCGCTGGGCATGATGTTCGGGCTCGTCCGCGGCTGCGTGCTGGTGGTGCTGCTGGTCGCGGCGGCCGGGCTGACCGAGCTGCCCAAACAGGATTTCTGGCGCAATGCGCTATTGCGTCCTTTCGCCGAACAGGGCGTGCACGAGCTGAAGCAGCTCCTGCCCGACGGCATGGCCCAGTACGTACGCGTGTGACGACGCGGCCGGGCAGGACGGAACCGATTTTGTCATTCTGAAGGACATGCCATGTGCGGCATCGTAGGCGTTATCTCCCAATCCCCGGTCAACCAGCTGATCTATGACAGCCTGCTGCTGCTGCAGCATCGCGGTCAGGACGCGGCGGGCATTGCGACGGCGGACGGCAGCAATTTCCACATGTACAAGGCGAACGGCATGGTGCGCGACGTGTTCCGCACGCGCAACATGCGCAGCCTGCCCGGCACCTACGGCATCGGCCAGGTGCGTTACCCGACCGCCGGCTCGGCGTCGAGCGAAGCCGAGGCGCAGCCGTTCTACGTGAACGCGCCGTTCGGGATCATCCTCGCGCACAACGGCAACCTGACGAACTGGCAGCAACTGAAGGACGAGATGTTCCGGATCGACCGCCGGCATCTCAACACCAATTCCGACAGCGAAGTGCTGCTCAACGTGTTCGCGCACGAGCTGCAACTGTCGACCACCGGCCTGGAGCTCGATCCTGCGTCGGTGTTCAAGGCCGTCGCGGGCGTGCATCGCCGCCTGCAGGGCTCGTACGCGATCGTGTCGCTGATCGCCGGCTACGGCCTGCTCGCGTTCCGCGATCCGTTCGGCATCCGCCCGCTGTGTATCGGCAAGCTCGAAACCGAGCACGGCACCGAGTGGATGGTCGCATCGGAGTCGGTGGCGGTCGAAGGCATCGGTTTCGAATTCGTCCGCGACGTGCAGCCGGGCGAAGCGATCTTCATCGATCCGGCCGGTAACTTCCACAGCCAGCAGTGCGCGGAGCAGCCGACGCTGAACCCGTGCATGTTCGAATACGTGTACCTCGCGCGTCCGGATTCGTGCCTCGACGGCGTGCCGGTCTACAACGTGCGCCTGCGCATGGGCGACTATCTCGCCGAGAAGATCAAGCGCGAACTGCCGAACGTGCCGATCGACGTCGTGATGCCGATTCCCGATTCGTCGCGCCCGGCTGCAATGCAGGTCGCCGCGAAGCTCGGCGTCGAGTATCGCGAAGGCTTCTTCAAGAACCGCTACGTCGGCCGTACCTTCATCATGCCGGGGCAGGCCGTGCGCAAGAAGTCGGTGCGCCAGAAGCTCAACGCGATGAGCATCGAGTTCAAGGACAAGAACGTGCTGATCGTCGACGATTCGATCGTGCGCGGCACGACCTCGCATGAAATCGTGCAGATGGCGCGCGATGCAGGCGCGAAGTCGGTGATCTTCGCGTCGGCGGCGCCGCCCGTGAAGTTCCCGAACGTGTACGGCATCGACATGCCGACGCGCGGCGAGCTCGTTGCGCATGGCCGCACCGATGAAGACGTCGCGAAGATCATCGGCGCCGACCACCTGATCTACCAGGACGTCGACGATCTGCGCCGCGCGGTGCGCGACATCAACCCGAAGCTCGAAGGCTTCGAGGCGTCGTGCTTCGACGGCAACTACATCACCGGCGACGTGACGCCCGAGTATCTCGATGCAATCGAGCGCGCGCGCCTCACGCCGGCATCGCAGGCCGATCGCGATACGGCTGGCGATACCGAACGCTCGCAGATGAACCTGCAGCTGTCGGTCGAGTGACACCGGCGCACGCTTCTGACGAGGCGTGATAGGATGTGGCCTTGCGTCGATTTGATATCAGCTTGCGGACGCGGGGCGACTTCCCAAAACAGCTAAAGCGAAGGCCGGTGGCAACCGGCCCGAGTCGATCGCTGTCGTACCGCACCGAAGCCCGCTGATGCCGACGCATAGCGGGCTTTTTGTTTTGGCCTGGTTTTGACTGGGTTCGCGCCACTCGCGCGGCCATCGAATACGGAAAACGGAACATGGACGACTCCCTCAACTTCGACACGCTTGCCGTGCGCGCGGGCACGCTGCGCAGCGACTTCAACGAGCATTCGGAAGCGCTGTTCCTCACGTCGAGCTTCTGCTTCCAGAGCGCGGCCGACGCGGCCGAGCGCTTCGCGAACTCGGAAGACTACTTCACCTATTCGCGCTTCACGAACCCGACCGTCACCATGTTCCAGGAGCGTCTCGCGGCGCTCGAGGGCGGCGAGGCGTGCATCGCGACGGCGTCGGGCATGGCCGCGATCATGTCGGTCGTGATGGCCGCGCTGCAGGCGGGCGATCACCTCGTGAGCTCGCGCAGCCTGTTCGGCTCGACGCTCGGGATGTTCTCGCAGATCTTCAGCAAGTTCGGGATCACGACGACCTTCGTCGACCCGACCGACCTGAACGCATGGCAGGAAGCCGTGCGTCCGGAAACGAAGATGTTCTTCCTCGAGACGCCGTCGAACCCGCTGACCGAACTTGCCGACATCGAGGCGATCGGCAAGATCGCGAAGGCATCGAACGCGCTGTTCGTCGTCGACAACTGTTTCTGCAGCCCGGTGCTGCAGCAGCCGCTGAAGCTCGGCGCGGACGTCGTGATGCACTCGGCCACCAAGTTCCTCGACGGCCAGGGCCGCGTGCTCGGCGGTGCGCTGGTCGGCTCGAAGGAATTCATCATGGGCAAGGTGTTTCCGTTCGTGCGCAGCGCGGGCCCGACGCTGTCGGCGTTCAACGCGTGGGTGCTGCTGAAGGGGATGGAGACGCTGTCGCTGCGCGTCGAGAAGCAATCGGCGAACGCGCTGGAGATCGCGCGCTGGCTCGATTCGCATCCGGCCGTCGCGCGCGTGTTTCATCCGGGCCTCGAATCGCACCCGCAGCACGAACTCGCGAAGCGTCAGCAGAAGGCGGGCGGGGCGATCGTGTCGTTCGAGCTGAAGGGCGACACGCCCGAACAGCAGCGCGCGAACGCGTGGCGCGTGATCGACAACACGAAGCTGATCTCGATCACCGGCAACCTCGGCGATACGCGCACGACGATCACCCATCCGGCGACGACCACGCACGGCCGCATCACGCCGGAAGCGCGTGCGGCAGCGGGGATCAGCGAAGGGTTGATCCGCTTGTCGGTTGGCCTGGAAGATGCGGGCGACCTGCGCCGCGATCTCGCGCGCGGGCTGGAAGGCTGAGCGCGGCACGTCACGCCTGCCGTGACGTGATTTGACGTGACGATGGACGAAGGGCCGTTCGCTTGCGCGAACGGCCCTTCGTTTTGGTGTCGATGCCAATCGCCCGACTTACCCGGCGGGATGCCCGCCCGCATGCGCGTCGCTGCGCATCGCGTCCACCATCCATCGCAGCGTTTCGTCGAGCGGCGTGACAGGCAGCTCGCCCACCGCGCGCCGCAGCTTGTCGCGCGACCCGCTCAGGCTCTTCACCTCGTTGTGCCGCACGAAACGCGGATCGATCGTCACGTCGATCACGTAGCCGGCGATACGCGACAGCATCGCCAGCACTTCCTTCAGCGAATACGCGCGCTCCGAGCAGACGTTGAACGTCTCGCCGGCCGGCGCGGCTTCGACCAGCTTCAGGTACGCGGCCGTCACGTCGCGCACGTCGGAGAAATCGCGGCTCACGTCGAGATTGCCGAGCGAGATCCGTGGTGCGTTGCGCGCGTAGTGCGCGACGAGCTTCGGCAGCAGGAACGCATCGCTCTGGCCGACACCCGTGTAGTTGAACGGCCGCGCGATCACGATCGGCAGCCGGTCGGCCCACAGCTTCGCCGCGTATTCCATCGCGAGCTTGCTGACCGCGTAGTCGTTCGCCGGGGCGGGCGCGACGGTTTCGTCGAGCACGCCCGCCGTCGAATTGCCGTAGATGTTCGCGCTGCTGGCGAGCAGCACGGCCGACGGGCGGCGGTCGAGGCCCGCAAGCGCGGCCAGCAGGTTCCGCGTGCCGACGATGTTGACCGCGTAAGTCTGCGACGGCTCGTCCTGTGCGACATGCGCGCGGGCGGCGAGATGCACGACCGCATCGGGCCGGGCGTCGGCGGCCGCCGCGCGCATGGCCTCCGCGTCGAGCAGGTCGACCGGCAGCAGCGTGCAGTGCGCGAAGGCCGGATCGTCGGGCTGCGCCACGCCAGGCGCGACCGTGCCCCAGACGTCATAGCCGGCCGCCTGCAGGCGCTCGGCCATGTAGCGGCCCGTGAAGCCCGTCAGGCCCGTGACGAACGCACGGCGCGACGGGCGTCCGGCTTCAGAACGTGTCATGGTGTTGATTCCGCGTCAAATCCGCTTCGACCATCATCTGGCAAAGTTGTTCGAGCGTCGTCTTCGGTTCCCAGCCGAGTTTGCTTTTCGCCTTGTCGGCGCAGCCGATCAGCAGGTCGACCTCGGCAGGGCGGTAGAACTTCGGGTTCACTTCCACGAGCACGTTGCCGTTCGACGCGTCGAGGCCGCGCTCCTGCTCGCCCTTGCCGGTCCATTCGATCTGGTAGCCCGCGGCCGCGAACGCCATCCGCACGAAATCGCGCACGGTCTCGGTGCGGTTGGTCGCGAGCACGTAGGTGTCGGGTTCGTCGGCCTGCAGCATGCGCCACATGCCTTCAACGTACTCGAGCGCGAAGCCCCAGTCGCGCTTCGCGTCGAGGTTGCCGAGCTCGAGGCGGGTCGCCTTGCCGAGCTTGATCTTCGCGATGGTGTCGGTGATCTTGCGCGTGACGAACTCGCGGCCGCGCAGCGGCGATTCGTGGTTGAACAGGATGCCGCTGCTGCCGAACAGGCCGTACGACTCGCGGTAGTTCACCGTCATCCAGTGCGCATACAGCTTCGCGACACCGTACGGGCTGCGCGGATAGAACGAGGTCGCTTCCGTCTGCGGAATCGACTGCACCTTGCCGAACATCTCGGAGGTCGAGGCCTGGTAGAAGCGCGTCTTCGGGCTCACGACGCGGATCGCCTCGAGCAGGTTCAACGGGCCGATGCCGGTCACTTCGGCAGTCGTCGCCGGCTGGTCGAACGACACGCCGACGAAGCTCTGCGCGGCCAGGTTGTACAGCTCGTCCGCCTGCACGCGTTCGAGCAGGCGCAGGCTCGAGCCGGCGTCGGTCAGGTCGTGCTCGACGAGCGAGAGATTCGGGTGCGTGTCGACGCCGAGCTCGGCGATGCGCCAGAAATTCACCGAGCTGGTGCGGCGGTAGGTGCCGGTGACCTCGTAGCCCTTGTCGAGCAGCAGCTTGGTCAGGTAGGCGCCGTCCTGCCCCGAAATCCCGGTAATGATGGCCTTCTTGCGAGTTTGGCTCATGACGTTGTCCTGGTAGAAACGATGGATGATGAAATTCAGGCGGTCGTGCTGGCGGCGGCCGGCAGCACGCGGCGCGCGGGGCCGCGCGTCAGGCGCCGTTCGAAGCCGTACCAGCTCACGGTTGCGTACGCGAGCGTGATCGCAAGCGCCAGCGCGGCCGTGACGAAGCGGTTCAGGTGCAGCGGCCACAGCGCATACAGCACGCTGAGGTGGATCAGGTACACGGTGTAGCTGACGGTGCCCACGTAGACGAGCATCGGGTTCGTCAGCACGCGCTGCACGATGCCGCGGCCGCGCAGGGCGATCACGACGATCGACGTGCACAGCAGCAGCGAGATGCTGTAGAGCGCGGCATTCGACAGCGGCGTGTTCGCGGCGCGAAAGCGCGGGAACGACAGGTGCAGCCAGCCGAGGATCGCGAGCGACACGAGCGCGCCGACGATCGCGAGCGGGTAGAACGGCTCCAGCGCGCGCCGGTCGCGGCGCAGCACGATCGCGAGCAGCGCGCCCGCGGCGAGCAGGTCCATCCGGAACGGCGTCAGGTAGTAGATCGGCCAGAACGAGTCGAACCACGGCGTCGCGATCGCGCGCAGCACGGGCGCGGCGACGATCAGCGCGGCGGCGACCCACAGCAGCGCGCGCTCCGAACACCACAGCACGACGAACGGCCAGAAGATATAGAACTGCTCCTCGACCGCGAGCGACCACAGCACGTTCAGGCTGTCGTGGCCGATGCTGCCGAGCGACAGCCCGATATTGGTCGAGAAGAACGCGAACCATGGCCAGTGCGGCAGCCAGCTCGCGCCGAACAGGATCGTCGACACCACCAGCAGCAGCACGTACGGCGGCAGGATGCGGCGCACGCGGCGTGCGTAGAAGTGGCTGAAGTACGACTGCCCGCGCGCCTTGCGATCGAGCAGGATGCCGGTGATCAGCAGGCCGCTCAGCACGAAGAACAGGTCGACACCCATCCAGAGCGGCGCCTTCAGCGCGTGCTGCAGGAACACGGCGCCCACCGCGATCGCGCGCAGCCCGTCGAGCTGCACGATACGGCCGTGTTGCGGCGGGGTGAGGTTCGCGGGTCGCGAGATGCCCGTCATCGCGCCGCTCCTTCGCGACGCGCGGCGTGAGCCGGGGCGTGTCGCACATCCGATGCGTAAACGTGAACGTAATGCATGCCATTAAATGAAATATCGAATCGAAATCGATTCTAGGGAAAAGAAATCGGTAAAAAAACGCGCGTCATTTATCTGATGGAAAACATTCAAATGCCGATTATTCCGGTCGCGGAATGAAAGGTTGCCGCCCGGACAGCCCCGGCAGGCGGCGCAAAGCGGCATTTTCTACGGGCTGGAAAGCGAAAGGCGGTCGTTATTGCCGCTTTTGAGTGTTTTTTCGACCCTGTTCCGGCTCGATATTTCAGGCGGAAACATCCCCAAATATTTCCAAATTTCTTGTGATTATTTTTGCTTGTAACCTGCATCGCGACGTTTGAAACCCACACGCGACAGGACGGTCGGGCGGCCATGCGCCGCGGTCCCGGTCGCTTATGCATCGAGTCTGGAGAAGCGCATTGCGACGTCTGATTCTGGTAGGCATGACGGTAGGTGCGGCGCTGCTGGCGAGCGCCGCATCGGCCGAAACGGTGTTGCCCGCGACGACGTCGTGGATCGGCAACACGTTCGGCTATGGCGACGGCAGCTGGACGCAGATCGACATCCGCGCGATCGCGGTGACGCCTGAAGGCAAGGTGTATACGAATGCGCCGTGGGACGAGAGCGGGGCCGAGGCGAGTGTCTACCAGGACGGGAAGATGCTCGGCTTCGCCGGCGGCACGCACGGCTGGGGCAACCTCGGCGGCAGCGCGATCGCCGTGAACAGCAAGTATGTGTACGTCGCGATCGGTGTCGGCAACGAGCGCGGCCACCTGCAGTCGCCCGGCATCTGGCCGGACAAGGGCAAGCAGTGGTTCGGCATCTCGCGCCGCACGATCGGCGACATGAAGCAGCCCGCGCCGTTCCGCGCGGCGCCGCAGGTGGCGCCCGGCGGACGTGCCGATGCCGGCCGCGCGCGGATGGCCGCGAGCTTCATGATGATGAACGAGGTGCCGGCGCCCGCGCGCTCGGAAGTGGGCGAGCAGAAGGCGGAAGTCGGCGGCCTCGCGGCCGACGACAAGACGCTGTTCGCGACGAATCCGTCGCGCGACGCGGTGGACGTGTACGACGCGGAGACGATGCAGCAGAAGGGCACGTGGAGCGTCCATGAGCCGGGCCGCATCGCGCTCGCGGGCGACGGCACGCTGTGGCTGCTCACGGACACGATCAACGGGCCCGCGCACCTGGTGCACGTGCGTGCCGACGGCCGCAAGCTCGACGACGCGCCCGCGCTGCCGGAAGGCACCGATGCGGTGGACGTGGCCGTCGACGCGAAAGGGCGCGTACTGATCGCGGACAACGGGCCGCGCCAGCAGATCCTGATCTTCTCGAAAGGCGGCAAGGGCTATGCGCAGTCGGGCACGCTCGGCGAGCGCGGCGGCATTTTCGCGGGCCCGGTGCCGGGCCGGCCGGGGCCGCAGCGTTTCAACGGGCTGACGGGCGTCGGCGTCGACCGTGCGGGCAACATCTATGTATCGATGAACGGCATCGGGCCGCGTCACGCCACGATCGGCGCAGGGCTCGGCGCGGTGCTCGACAGCTACACGCCCGACGGCAAGCAGCGCTGGCAGGTGCAGGGGCTGCTGTTCGTCGATGGCGCATGGCTCGACCCGGCGCGGCCGAACAGCGTGTACACGGGCAACAAGCGCTTCGAGCTCGACCTGTCGAAGCCGCCGGGCCAGGACTGGAAATACGTCGGCTTCCTGTCGAACCGCTTCAAGTATCCGGACGACCCGGTGTTCCATACGGACCAGTGGCCCGGCATGCCGATCGCGCGTCGCCTCGACGGCCGCACGTTCCTGTACCTGACCGACATGTACGCCGATCACCTGAAGATCTACCGCTTCGACGCGAAGCGCGACGGCGAAGTCGCGATTCCGTCCGGGCTGATCGCGGGCCGTGCGCGGCCGGTCGACAACGTGCCGAACAAGCCGCCGGGCGGCGACTGGCTGTGGCGCGATGCGAACGGCAACGGCCGGCTGGATGCCGACGAGTTCACGATCAACACGACCGGCAAGGCGAAGGCGGGCGGCTGGGGCTGGTGGGTCGACACGAAGGGCGACATCTGGCGCACCAGCGACGTGCGCGGGATCCACCGCTTCCAGTACGGCGGCGTCGACAAGGCCGGCAACCCGATCTACTCGTATGACAAGGTCACGACCTACCCGATGCCGCAGCCGTTCACGCAGCTGCGCCGCTCGATCTACGACGCGCAGACGGACACGCTGTACGTGACCGGTTACACGGCCGACGCACCGCCGCAGCCGGGTATCAACAAGGAAGTGGGGCGCGTGCTGGTGCGCTTCGACAAGTGGTCGACGGGTTCGCCGGTCGTGCGCTACCAGGTCGCGCTGCCGTGGCAGCTCGACGCGAAGCCGATCTTCGACCTGATCGGGCTCACGGCCGAGGGCCGTTACCTGTTCGGGGTGGAGCCGGTCGGCAAGATCCACGTGTACGACAAGGAAACCGGCAAGGAAGTGGGCGTGATGAGCCCGGGCACCGAGGTCGGCAAGGCATCCGGCTGGGTCGACGTGCCATTCGGCATCAGCGCATTCCGTCGCGAGAACGGCGAGTACCTCGTGTTCGTCGAGGAAGACGCGCGCGGCAAGGTGCTGATGTATCGCTGGAAACCGTGACGAGCGGTGTCACACAAGGCAGAAGCATGGACAAAGGCATACTCAAGAACGTTTCGATCAACTTCATCGGGCTGATCCTGCCGACCTTCGTGTCGCTGGTGACGGTGCCCGCCTATATCCACGCGCTCGGCGTCGAACGCTACGGCGTCGTCAGCCTCGTGTGGACGCTGATCGGCTATTTCGGGATCCTCGATCTCGGGATGAGCATGGCGGCGCAGAACCACATCTCGAAGGCGCTCGCGAGCGGCAACGCCGACGAAAGCGCACGCGTGTTCTGGAGCGCGTTCTGGCTGAACCTCGGCACCGGCATCGTGGGCGGGCTGCTGATCTATTTCGGCGCGTTCATCTATACCGCGTACTTCACGAAGGTGTCGGCGGCGATGCAGCACGAGGTGTATCTCGCGCTGCCGTGGCTTGCGCTCGCGATTCCGCTCGCGAACGTGTCGTGGGTGTTCGCCGGCGCGATCAACGGCGCCGAACGCTTTGGCGTGTTCAACACGAACCAGACGATCGGCACGTTTCTGTTCCAGCTGTTGCCGCTCGGCGCCGCGTGGTGGATCGCGCCGAACCTGCAGACGGTGCTCGCCGCGGCGGTCGTCGCGCGCCTGGTCGCGGCGGTGATGCTCGGCCACGCCAGCATCAAGGTGCTCGGGATCCGGCGCATCGATCCGCCGCAGTGGGGCACCGCGAAAGGGCTGTTCAACTTCGGCGGCTGGATGCTGATCGCGAGCACGACGAGCATGATCGCCGACACGCTCGACCGCGTGATGCTCGGCGCCGGCATGGGCGCGAAGTTCGTCACTTACTACACGGTGCCGCAGAACCTCGTCACGCGCCTGAACATGCTGCCGAACGCGCTCGTGCGCACGCTGTTCCCGCGCCTGTCGGCCGTCGGTCGAGACCACGCGGACACGCTTGCGCGCCAGTCGCTCGAATTCCTGAACGGCGTGTTCACGCCGGTCGGCATCGTCGCGATCTTCGCGCTCGCGCCGTTCCTCACGTTGTGGGTCGGCTCGGATCTCGCCGCCCATTCGGCGCCGGTCGGCCGCGTGCTGGTGATCAGCGTGTGGCTGGTCGGCCAGGCGAGCGTCACGCGGATCCTGATCCAGTCGCAGGTCAACCCGGCCCGCGCGGCGTTCGCCGGGCTCGTCGAGATGCCGTTCTTCGTCGGCGGCCTGTGGTACGGCATCCATCACTTCGGGCTGATCGGCGCGGCGGTGGTCGTCGCGGCGCGCGCGCTCGTCGACTACGGCGTGCTGCTGTATCTGTCGGCGATCCGGATGCGCGCGATCGTGCTCGACATGCTCGCGCATCTCGCATTCCTGCTGGCGAGCCTGTTTCTGGCGCAAGCGTGGCCGGGGCTCGTCGAGTCGATCGGCATGTGCGCGGTCGTGCTGCTGTTGAATGTTGCGTGGTCGCTCACGATGACACCGGGGTTGCGTGCGCTGGTGCGCGACCTGTTCGTCCGTCTCAATGCGAGGAAAACTGCTTGACGTCCTCCCCCAACTAACGGCGGGAGATTCCCACACCTGGCGATGCACGTCCGCATCGGAGAATGTTCAAAGCAGCGTTGGTATCACGATCATGTACGACACCACAGTCACCGCATGCCCACTCTCTTATTCGCAGTCCCGCGATACCTTTCGGCCGCGTTGTGCTGTCTTTCGACCCGCACGCCGAACAGGACTGGGTAGAACCGCTTTCGTCGACTTCCTCGAACGTGGCTCCGTGCGCGATCGCCTTGTAGCGGAGCTTGTTTCGGAAGGACGACCAGGCTGCGTCGTAGACGCTCTTCGCCATCCTGGTTCTGGCGAGCGTGGCAGCCGACACGTTGCCGACCGCGATGTAGTCGAAGCGTCTAATCAGATCGAGCGCGAGCTTGTGCTGGAAATCAGCCCGGGCATTCACAACTTTGGCGTGCAGCTTCGCGATATGCCGCTTGTGCTTTCGCGCGCGTTGGGCTTTCGCCAGCTTTTCGGCCGCACGGTGACCAAACCGGTCGTTGGGCAGCTTTTCGCCGGTCGAAAGTGTGGCGAAATCTTTCAGGCCGAGATCGATACCCACGCCGGCACCGATCGGGCGCGCCCGGACATCGGGCATTTCGATCGCGATATTCAGGAACCAGTTGCCGCGCGCGTCCTGTGCGAAATTGGTTCCGTCCTTGATCTTGCCGTCGGGAAGCGGGCGACTGTTGAACACGCGAAAGGTATTGCCGGCAAAGCGAAACGCGTCACCCTCACGCTTCAGGTCGCGGCCCTTCAGAGGCACCCAGCCAAGCGATTTCTTGCCGCGATAACGCAGGTAAGGCCGACGGTATTGGTTGCGCGACTTCGCGAATTGCTCGCACGTTGCGTTGACGGTGCCCGAGTGGATACCGAGCTCCTTGCTGCTACCGGTCGTCAGCACGTTCAGGTCGAAACCCGTCGGCCACTTCTTGCGCCACTTGAGCGCGTGCTTTTGCGTGTCATTGCAGAAGTTCCAGACGTAGTTCACCGCACGGCTCTGCTTGTTAAGCAGTCCGTTAAGCGATTTCACCCGGTAGCGGTAGACAAGAATCATACCGGTCACTCTAACGTTGGATTGCCGCCTGTCAACGGCACTCCGTTCCTTCCCGCCATCAATGGCAGGGTTTCATGGAGCGACTGATGAATCGCGATCTGGCGGAACACGCCGTATTGAATCTCGCCACCGCCGATGCGGCCGTGGCCGAAGCGGGCGACGCCGCCGCGCTGCGCCGGTCCGTGCCGGCCGAACGCGCCGGCGCGCGCCATGCGTCGCGCACGCTGCGCGTGGCGATCGTCCACGACTGGCTCGTCACCTATGCGGGCGCCGAGCGCGTGCTCGAACAGATCGTCGCGTGCTTTCCCGACGCCGACCTGTTCAGCCTCGTCGATTTCCTCGACGATCGCGCGTTCGTGCGCGGCAAGCCGGTGACGACATCGTTCATCCAGAAGCTGCCGTTCGCGCGCACCAAGTACCGCAGCTACCTGCCGCTGATGCCGCTCGCAATCGAGCAGCTCGACGTATCGGAGTACGACCTGGTGATCTCGAGCAGTCACGCGGTCGCGAAGGGCGTGCTGACTGGGCCGGATCAGGTGCATATCAGCTACGTGCATTCGCCGATCCGCTACGCGTGGGACCTGCAGCACCAGTACCTGGAACAGTCGAACCTCACGCACGGGCCGAAATCGCTGCTCGCGCGGATGATCCTGCATTACATCCGCAACTGGGACACGCGTACCGCGAACGCTGTGGACGGCTTCGTCGCGAACTCCGCGTTCATCGCGCGGCGCATCAAGAAGGTCTATCACCGCGACGCGGCGGTGATCTTCCCGCCGGTCGACGTCGACGCGTTTTCGCTGAATGCGGAGAAGGAGGACTTCTACCTGACCGCGTCGCGGATGGTGCCGTACAAGAAGATCGACCTGATCGTCGAGGCATTCTCGCGCACGCCGGAACGCAAGCTCGTCGTGATCGGCGACGGCCCCGAGATGCAGAAGATCCGCGCGAAGGCCGGCCCGAACGTCGAGATCATGGGCTACCAGCCGTTCGCGGTGCTGCACGACCGGATGCGGCGCGCGAAGGCGTTCGTGTTCGCGGCCGAGGAGGATTTCGGGATCTCGGTCGTCGAGGCGCAGGCGTGCGGCACGCCGGTGATCGCGTACGGCAAGGGCGGTGCGCTCGAAACCGTGCTCGATCCGCAATCGAACCTGAACCCGACCGGGCTCTTTTTCGAAGAACAGACGCCGCACGCGATCGTCGCGGCCGTCGACGATTTCGAGCGCGCGCCGCAGCGCTTCACGCCGAACGCATGCCGCACGAATGCGGAGCGATTTTCTGCCGATAAATTCCGCCGGCGCTTTCTTGATTATGTGGAAGCGGCGCTGCCCGGCTCGACCGCGCAGCGCGGCACGGCCATCGCGCCGATGCCGGCCGCGCGCGGCCCGGCGACGCTCGTGCTCGACCAGAGCGGTGTGCTCGGCGGCGCCGAGCTGTCGCTGCTCGAGATCATGAAGCACATGCGCGCGAACGCCGACGTGCTGCTGTTCGACGACGGCCCGTTCCGCGCGGCGCTCGACGAGATCGGCGCGCGCGTCGATGTGGTCGACCAGGGCGCGCTCGCGGGCGTGCGCAAGCAGGGCGGCGTGTCGGTCGGCGCGGTGAAACAGCTCGTGCGGCTGGTGCGCGACGTCGCGCGGCGCGCGCGCCGCGCCGAGGTGATCTACGCGAACACGCAGCGCGCGATGGTGGTCGCCGCACTGGCCGGGCGGCTCGCCCGCAAGCCGGTGGTGTGGCACCTGCGCGACATCGTCAGCACCGACCATTTCGGCAGCAAGCAGTTGCTGGCGATCAAGTACTGCGCGCGGCTCGGCGTCGCGCGCGTGATCGCGAATTCCGACGCGTCCGCGCAGGCGTTCCGCGCGCTGACGGGCTTCACGCCGCAGCACGTCGACGTCGTGTTCAACGGCATTTCGGCCGAACCGTTCGACGCGCTGGAAGGCGTCAGCCAGGCCGCGCTGCGCGCGCGGCTGGGGTTGCCCGAGCACGCGTGGCTCGTCGGCTCGTTCAGCCGCCTCGCGCACTGGAAGGGGCAGCACGTGCTGCTGGAGGCCGCCGCGCGGCATCCCGACATGCACGTGGTGCTGGTGGGCGCGCCGCTGTTCGGCGAGGACGAATATGCCGCGCAGTTGCGCGAATACGTCGCGCGGCACGGGATGGGCGGGCGCGTGCATTTCCTCGGGTTCCAGCGCGACGTGGCCGCGTGCATGACGGCGGTCGATGTCGTCGCGCACACGTCGATCACGCCGGAGCCGTTCGGGCGCGTGATCGTCGAGGGGATGCTCGCGCGCCGGCCGGTCGTCGCAGCCCGTGCGGGCGGCGTCGTCGAGATCATCGAGGACGGCGACAACGGGCTGCTCTGCGCGCCGGGCGATGCGACCGCGCTGGCCGATGCGCTGGATACGCTGAAGCGCGACGGCGCGCTGCGCGAGCGGCTCGTCGCAAGCGGGCGCGCGACGGCGGTACGCCGGTTCGGCACCGAAACCTACGTGGAGCGGGTCGAGAAGATCCTCGCGGATACGGCGAAGGCCGCGAAGGCGAAGAAGCAGTAGCCGGCGCGAGCCGGCGGGAAATTGGCCCTCATGCGGCGGTGTGCTGCGTGGGGGCTTTGTTTTTTGGCGCCGGGGGCCTTTGTCGGGCGGGTGGTGGGCAGGTTGTCGCGTGCGGTGTAGGGCGCGTGCTTGACCGGTCATCGGTTGGAGGGGAGCGGTTGGTGACGCGAGAGGGCGATGCCAAGAGGCGATGCCAGAAGGTGATGCCAGAAGGTGACGCCAGAAGGCGATGCCAGAAGGCGATGCCAGAAGGCGATGCCAGAAGGCGATGCCAGAAGGCGATGCCCAGGCAGTCCCGGTGGTGAAAGTCGGTCGAGGACGGCTCATGCGGGCTGTGGCGCGGCCCGATGCCGGAAGGCTATCCCATCCGCCAACCCGGCATACCAACGCGCTCAGGCCATGAAAAAGCCCCCGCGCAGCGGGACGCCGCGCGGGGGCTCGGGAAAGCGGACCTGTCGGGTCAGATGGCCCGTTCGGGCGCCGGCGTGACGACGTGGGCGGGGCGGGTCGGCTTGAAGCTGGCCGACCACGTCATCGCGGGCCGTTCGAACATCCGGTAGAACAGGTACGCGACCGGGATCGCGGCGGCCATGAACGCGAACGACGGCCAGATCGACAGCTGCAGCTCGGAATGGAACAGCACCGAGCCGAGGCAGACGAACAGCGGCAGGTGGATCAGGTACAGCGAGTAGCTGAAGTCGCCGAACCAGCTCAGCACGCGCAGCGGCGGCGTCGGCCGCGGCGGGCGGGCAAGCGCGCGGTACAGGAAGCACGCGAAGCCGGCCGACCAAAGCTGGAACGCGCCGTACTGGCCGAAATGGAACGCGCCGCAGCCGGCGGCGAGCAGCACGGCGGCCGCGCCGTACCACGCGCGCGACGGCACGGTGGCCGCGCCGCGCGCCTGCTGCGCGCGCACGTCGGCGATCCACGCGCCGATCGTCCAGGACAGCCAGTACGACGTGAAGAACTGCAGGTCATGCCGTTCGAGCAGCCACGCCGACGCGACGTTGACGAGCGCGACCGCGGCCACGACCGCCGGCATGCCGATGCGCCGGCGGATCGCGAACAGCAGCGGATAGATCGCGTAGAACTGCACTTCGAGCGACAGCGTCCACAGCGCGCCGTTCGACCCGTACGTGTAGCCGGCGACGCCCTGCAGCGAGAACAGGTTCACGAGGAACGCGATCAGGCCGACGTCGCGGATCTTGTGGCTGACCGGCTCGATTTGCAGGCTGACCGAGTCGAGCGCGAGCGTAAACAGCAGCGCGGCGAGCAGCACCGGGTAGATGCGCGCGAACCGACGCACCCAGAAGTTCGGTGCGTCGAGCCGGTACGCGGGATTGGCCGAGAGCTTGAGCGCCGCGTTGCGGTGGATGCAGTAGCCGCTGATCACGAAGAAGATCGGCACGCCGGCAGAGCCCCACGCGAACGGGAAGGTCAGGTAGCCGGCGATTGCGCTCGGCGTAAGCGCATGACCGTAAGCGTGATGGAAGCTCTGCATGCCGACCCAGACGACCTGGCGGCAGTGGAAATAGGCGACGAGCAACGCCGCGAAGCCGCGCATCGCGTCGATCACGTGTTCCTTGTGATCGGCGACGGGCGGCGCGGTCAGAGACGATCCGCTGAAAGCTTGCATGCGATTCGATTCCTTGCGACGGATGGACGGGAAGTTTCATCCAATCGTAATGCGCAAGAATTCGATCAATGAATAAAAAAATCTCGCCGGGAAATATCGGAATTCCACATCATGGTTTTATCGCGTTCCGAAAGCGGTTCCGCGAGGCGGGTCAATTATTTGCCGATTTTTTTCTGATAGTTTGAAGCTCCAGTTGATTGATGCAAGGAGCGGCAAGATGGACATGCATTGGATCGCGAGCGCTGCAGTACTGCTGGTCATGGCCGTGCTGTCGGCGTACCGCGAGGCGCTGAAGAACGAACCGATTCGCCCGGGTCTCGAACGGGGCGGCGTGCCCTATATCGAGGAATTCGAATCGTAAGAATTTGTATCTGGAAAATCGGTAATTTGTTTCTGCTTCGATACTCGGTTCGGCAATATCGACCGGGTTGAAGGGATTATATTTTTTCCGGAATCATTGGGCAATCAGTCCATATCGAAAATGAGCGGAGTCGAATTGGCAGTACCGTCGATTCTCGATATGCCGTTCGGAACACAATCGCGCCGGGTCGCTGGTCGACGCGGCGTAGTCAACGCAATCAGGATGCGAACATGTTGAAAGTCACCAAGGCCGTGTTCCCCGTTGCCGGTCTCGGCACGCGGTTCCTCCCGGCAACGAAGGCGAGCCCGAAGGAAATGCTGCCCGTCGTCGACAAGCCGCTGATTCAGTACGCGGTCGAGGAAGCGATCAACGCCGGTATCACCGAGATGATCTTCGTCACCGGGCGCAGCAAGCGCGCGATCGAAGATCACTTCGACAAGTCGTACGAGATCGAGGCCGAGCTCGAGGCGCGCGGCAAGGAAAAGCTGCTCGAGCTCGTGCGCGGCATCAAGCCGAGCAACGTCAACTGCTTCTACGTGCGCCAGCCGGAAGCGCTCGGCCTCGGCCACGCGGTGCTGTGCGCAGAGAAGCTGGTGCACGGCGAGCCGTTCGCGGTGATCCTCGCCGACGACCTGCTGCACGGCGAGCAGCCGGTGCTGAAGCAGCTCGTCGACGTGTTCGACCACTATCACAGCTCGGTGATCGGGGTCGAGACGATCGCGCGCGAGGACAGCCGTTCGTACGGCGTCGTCGAAGGCCGCGAATGGGAAGAGGACGTCATCAAGCTGTCGGGCATCATCGAGAAGCCGGCACCCGAGGATGCGCCGTCGAATCTCGGCGTGGTCGGCCGCTACGTGTTCATGCCGACGATCTTCGATCACCTGCGCAAGCTCAAGCCGGGCGCCGGCGGCGAGCTGCAGCTGACCGATGCGGTCCAGTCGCTGCTCGCGAACGAGCAGGTGCTCGCGTATCGCTACTTCGGCACGCGCTTCGACTGCGGCAGCAAGATCGGCTATCTCAAGGCCACCGTCGAGCTCGCGCTCCAGCATCCGGAAGTGAGCCGCGAATTCGAGGCCTACCTGCGTACCTGCTTGCCCGCGCTGGCTGCTGTCGCCTAAGCAGCCGCGCGCTCCGTTGTTTCAGGTGGTGGTTGTTCCGTTGGCCCCGGCCGCTCGCGCGCCGGGGCTTTTTTGCGTGTGCCGGTGCCGGGTGCGTGATCGTGGTGCGCGCCGTCGGCGAGTTTGCGGTGGCGGGTTTGCTTCGAGAGCGGAGCGGGGCGCTCCGACAAGAACGGGCGCAACGTCTGAAACCGGTGCCGCGGCGATCGACCGGATCGGCGGTTCGGTTGCGCGATGCGCACCGACAGTCGTGACCGCACGGATTCTGTCGGCGCCGATCGA
This sequence comes from Burkholderia sp. Ac-20349, assembly GCF_017104865.1. NCBI lineage: Bacteria > Pseudomonadati > Pseudomonadota > Betaproteobacteria > Burkholderiales > Burkholderiaceae > Burkholderia > Burkholderia sp. Ac-20349. The sequence continues at coordinate 21,590 of NZ_JAAGPM010000060.1, read as the reverse complement.
CGGCGCGACGCCACGTCTCATTGGCCGAGTGTCAGCTTCCGCGCGTGGCCAGAACCGCGTTTTTCCGTTCGACTGTTGCCGCGTCCGTGCAGCGTTCAACGCGCCGAGGTGCTTGGCCGCCCGACGAAATGCCGGGCCAGTGTCGCGGCAACCGGTTTCTTGAAGTCGAGCAGCCGCTTTATGACGCGACGCCGCGTCTCGTCCGCCGAGTGTTGGCTCCCGGTTGTGGCCTGAATCACGGTTTCCCCGTTCGATCGTTGCCACATCCGTGCAGCGCTCAACGCGCCGACGTGCTCGGCCGCGCGACGAAATGCCGGGCCAGCCTCGCGGCAACCGGTTTCTTGAAGTCGAGCAGCCGCTTTTCAAGATAGCGCCAGGACAGGTGCGCGAGCAGCACGGCGAGCGCGAACTGCAGCATCTCGGATAGCGCTTCGCGGGCGATTTCCGGAATGGCCACGTGCGCGACGTGTGCGGGCAGCAGGCCGAAGCGCGCCGGAATCAGGTTGTGGAACAGGTAGAAGCCGTAGCTGATCGTGCCGAGATAGACGAGCGGCGCCCAGTCGAGCAGCGCCACGACGGGATGCTCGGGTTCGCTGACGATCCACAGCAGCAGCGCGCCGAGCGATGCGGACAGGCCGAGATCCGCGAGCCCCGCGATCGCGTCGGGCAATGCCGTGCAAGCGGGCAGCACGAGGAAGAACACGACGCCTGCGGCGCCGAGCCAGCCGGGCGGAATCCGCCGCAGGGCGGCCGCGCCGCGATCGGCGAGCGCCATCGCGCCGACGCCGCCGAGCGCGATCAGCGCGAAATTCCACGGCGAAAACGCATAGATCAGCACCGGCGACGCGTCGGACAGGTAGAGCGCGAGATGCGCGACCGCGCACAGCGCGACGGCCGCGATGCCGAGCGCGACATGTCGCGCGGCGGGCACCGCGAGCAGCGCGAGCGGTGCGATCAGATAGAACTGCTGTTCAACCGCGAGGCTCCAGAAGTGCGACGTGGAACCCGGCCAGCCGTCCTTGACGACGCCGATCCAGTAATTCGACAGGAACACCGCGTGCCACGCGAGCCCGAGGTTGACGCCGCGCTGGTAGAACAGCGTGTGCGCGATCGCGAGCGCGGCGAGCAGCAGGTAATACACGGGAAAGATCCGCAGCGCGCGCTTCGCGAGGAACAGCGCGAACGCATGGCGGCGCGTCATGGTGCCGCACTCGACCGCCTGACGATTGCGATGCAACTCGCCGACGATCAGGAATCCGCTGATGAGGAAAAACGTCCACACGCCAAGCTTGCCGACGTCGACGGCAAGGACATGGCCCTTGTGGGACAGGAAAACGAGGATGACGGCGAGGGCTCGCAGGCCGTCGAGTCCTTTGACGTATCTGGCTTCGCGCATGGCGGCATCCGGGCATTGAGCGAGCCCAGTATAGGTGCGCAAATATCGAACGTAATTCGCATTTGGGTGCCTACGTGAAGGCGTTTTTTGATGCTGGAGCGTCGATGAAATCGGTCGCATGCAAAAAAACCTGCGGGAAACCCCGCGAAAACGCACAAAAGTACTCCACGAAGCGTCAAGGCGCTTGTAGAATCCGGCGTTGAAGCGCGCGCGTTGCACGCTTCGTGTATCCAACGACCACACCTGGTAGGAGAAACATGGCGACTTCCGCAAAAAAGGTGGCCAAGAAGGCTGCCGCACCGGCCACCAAGAAAGTGGCTGCCAAAAAGGCTGCGCCCGCGAAGAAAGTAGTGGCCAAGAAGGTTGTCGCGAAGGCGGCACCGGCCGCTCCGACGCCGCTGAAGGACAAGTTCACGAAGGCATCGCTCGCAACGCACATCGCTGAGCGCGCAGCTGTCGAAGTGAAGGCGGTCAAGGCAGTGCTCGTCGCACTCGAGAACGTCGTGCTGGGCTCGGTCCACAAGAAGGGCGCGGGCGAGTTCACGCTGCCGGGTCTGCTGAAGATCACGGCACAAGTCGTGCCGGCGAAGAAGAAGCGCTTCGGCAAGGATCCGTTCACGGGCGAAGAGCGTTGGTTCCCGGCGAAGCCGGCCAGCGTGCGCGTGAAGGCACGTGCGCTGAAGAAGCTGAAGGACGCAGCAGCGTAATGCTGCGCAACGGCGCCGAATGCATGTCGGCAGCCGTTGCGATGTCCGACGATCCCCGTACGCGAAAGCGTGCGGGGATTTTTATTGCGCTGCGCCAATCGCGCGGCAGCGACCGTGCAGCAGCGCAAGGGCGCATGCCCGTCGACGCGTGATGCACGCGGGATGACGAACGGCAATCCTCGTCCGTGCTCGCGGTCGATCCGTCGCGGCCCGTCACGCTCGCTGCACGGGTTGCGCGACCATCGCGAGACACTCGCATCGTGACTGACTCCATTCCCGACGAAATCGCGGTGCAGGTTGCCGCCGCATGCGACACGATCGAGCGGCATCTCGGCACGACGCTGAAGGCGATCCACCTGTTCGGATCGGCGCTCGATGGTGGACTGAAGCCGCGCAGCGACATCGACCTGCTGGTGACGGTGTCGGCCCGGCCCGACGACTCGACGCGGCGCGCGCTGATGCTCGACCTGCTCGCGGTATCGGCGCCGCCTGGTCGCGCCGGCGGCCTGCGCGCACTGGAAGTGACCGTCGTCGCGCACGATGAAGTCGTGCCGTGGCGTCATCCGGCGCGGCGCGAACTGCAGTTCGGCGAGTGGCTGCGTCTCGATCTCGAAGCCGGTATCGTCGAACCGGCGCTCGTCGATCACGATCTGGCGATCCTGTTGACGAAGGTGCGACAGCACAGCGTCGTGCTGGCCGGCCCGTCGGCCGCCACGCTGCTCGAGCCGGTGCCCGCACTCGATTTTGTCGCCGCGCTGCTGGCGACCGTTGCGCAGTGGGATGCCGAACCCGACTGGCGCGGCGACGAGTGCAACGTGGTGCTCGCGCTCGCGCGCATCTGGTACAGCGCCGCGACCGGCAGGATCGCGCCCAAGGACGTCGCCGCGGCATGGGTGCTGGCGCGCCTGCCGGACACGTACCGGCCGGTCGTAGCGGCGGCGCGCGCCGCCTATCTCGGCGGCGAGGAACACGCGGCGATCCTGTCGGGCGAACCGCTCGCCGCATTCATCGGCTATGCGCGGCGGACCGTCGAATCGATGCTGTCGACGTCGCGACAGATGCCGCGAACGTGATCGGCTTGCGGGCGACACCGATGAGGATCACGAGCCCTTACCCGGCAGCCGCACACGCACACGCATGCCGTCGAGCCGGACGTTTGTCGGCGGCCCGGTGCGTCATCGCGCAGGCGCTGTCGTCGTGCCGCGTGCTTCGTCAGCCCGCCGTACCGGCATAGGCGGCTTTCAGCGCGGTGTCGTCGAGCTTGATCATCTGCATCATCGCGGCGGCCACGCGCGCGGCCTTGACCGTGTCCCGGTCGGACACCATCGGGATCAGCGCTTCCGGAACGATCTGCCACGAGACGCCATAGCGGTCTCGCAGCCAGCCGCAGGCGTCGGCCGTGCCGCCGTTGTCGAGCAGGGCGCTCCAGTAGCGGTCGAGTTCCGCCTGGTCGGCGCAGCTGACCAGCAGCGAGATCGTGTGATTGAACGTCTCGGTGCGCGGGTGGCTCATCGCGAAGAACGGCTGCCCGAACAGCTCGAACTCGACCATCCGCGTGCCGTCGGTGCCGGGCACCGCCGTGACGCGCACGACGCGCGAATCCGGAAAGATGCCCGCATAGAAGGCGGCCGCTTCTTCGGCTTCCGCCGCGTACCAGAGGAAAGGCGTGATCTTCTGAATCGTCATGGCGAATCTCCTGTCTGTATGGGCCGGGGCGCACATCGCGTGCCGACCTCGATACGACGGATGAAAGCCGTCGAAATCGACACGCCGGGGCGAACGGCCGTCGCACCGGATTCGTGGCACCGACAGTGCGGATGGTAGTCGTCCGGCGCGCAAACAGCGAGAGAGGCCGGCATCGGGAAAGCGCGTTTCCGGCGCATGGCGGTCGTCAGGCGCCGCTGCCGGCCGATGGACATGCATCGTGTTCGGCGATCGACCGGCGGCCGCTGCAGGCCGTGCCGGCCCGCGGGCGACGGACGAAAAAAAGCCAGCCACGGCCGAAACCGATGACTGGCTTTCCAGTTCGGCGACAAGGCGTCGGAGACGCCATGCACGCCGGGTACGTCGTTTTTAGAACTTGTGACGCAGGCCGAGTGCGACCAGCTCTTGCGAGCTCTTGCCGGCGATACCGTACGAGCCGATCGACGCTTGTGCATCGCTGCCGTCCGCGTTCTTGCCGCTTGCGTGCTGGTACGCGCCAACCAGGTAGATGTCCGTGCGCTTCGACAGCGAGTAGTCCGCGCCGAGCGAAACCTGGTGGTACTTGCCGTTGTTGTCGCCGTTACCCTTCGTGTAGATGTAGCCGAGGCCCAGCAGCAGCGGTGCCGATGCCTGGTACGTCACGAATGCGCGACCGGTGTTGTACTTCTGGTTCGTGCCGAACGTCGAGTTGCCGTCCGCCTTGTACTGCGCGTTGCTGTAGCCGAGGCCGAACGTCACCGGGCCGAACGCGTACTGGCCGGCCACTTGCGCGATGCCGATCGACGTCGACGACGTGAACGCGTTGTTGATGAACGTCGTGCCCGTATCGCCGTCGAAGATTGCGTCCGACGAGCCGGCCCAGCCGCTACGCGTGCCGCTGGAGGTGAGCGCCGATGCGTTGTTTGCGTGGAAGTAGCCAGCAGCCACGCCGAGCGGGCCGTTGTTGTAGGCCGCAGCAGCTGCCCACGTCTGGCCCTTGCCCGTCGAACCGGCAACGCCGCCGAATGCGTACATTGCTTCGACTTGCAGGCCTGCCCAGACCGGCGACGTGTACTTCACTGCGTTGCTGACGCGCAGGCTGTTGTCGTTGTTGTCGACGTCGCCCGGCGTGGCGAACACGCTGCCGAAGTAGTTGTCAGCCGTGACTGCCTGAACCATGTCGACCAGCGGGTCATATTGACGACCCAGCGTGACCGTACCGTACTGGTTGCTTTGCAGGCCGACGAATGCCTGGCGACCGAACATGCGACCACCCTGGCCCAGTGCGCCCGATGCCGAGTTGAAGCCGTTTTCCAACTGGAAGATCGCCTTCAGGCCGCCACCGAGGTCCTCGGAACCCTTCAGGCCGAAACGGCTGCCTTGCAGGTTGCCGCTACCCATCGACCACGAATTGTTGCCTTGACCTGCGTTACCGTGAACATAGGTGATCGACGTGTCGATCACGCCGTACAGCGTCACGCTCGACTGGGCCTGAGCAGCGCCGGCGGCGCCCAGCAGGGCGAGCGAGAGGGTCGAGAGAGCAAGTTTCTTCATCGTTGAGTTTCTCCACGCAAGTGATTCATCGTTATTTGTTGCGGATTGGAGAATAGCTCAGTGCCATAGACGCAAGAAAGCTTAAAAAATAAAGTGTCTCGAAAAGGTAACAGCGTGAAAAAGTCCATATATATCAAGCACATCAACGACTGTTCCTGTTTTTGAAATAGTTGACAATTGCTGCGACGCGATTGTTTCAATAGTTGATGCGCATGGCAGCATCTCGCCTGTTTCGGCCCGTTGGCATACGAAAACAATGGCTGGCAAACGTTTGCGATTGCGGCGACGAATGCGCGGTCATGCAAAGAGCGCATCAACGCCACGCGAATGCGTGGCGGGCAGCGTGGTTGCAACGACGCGGGCAGGTGTGCGGGGTGTGCGGCGGTGCGGCGAAGGGGCGAGTCAGTCGTCGCGCAGGCGATCGGTGGGGCGATCGGTGGGGCGATCGGCTTGCGCGGAAGCGGCCGGTGCGGTGGTGCCGGCGAGCCGATGCGCGTTGCCGCGCGCCGCCGCGAATTCCGCGCCGAGCAGCAGCACGATCGCGGAGAAGTACAGCCACATCAGCAGGACCGCGAACGATCCGGCCGCGCCGAATGCGCTGGCCGTGCCCGCATGCGCGAGGTACAGCGCGAACAGCTTCTTGCCGCCGGAGAACAGGATCGCGGACACGATGCCGCCGATCGCGGCGTCGCGCCACGCGACGCGCGCATCGGGCAGGAACTTCATCAACGACGCGAACGCAGCCGCGAGCACCGCGATGCCGACGAAGAACTGCACGAGGTTCGTGACGATCACGTACGGCGAATTGCCCAGCAGCCAGGTGCCGACGAACGTGATCGCGGTGTCGAGCACGAGCGACACGATCAGCAGGAACGCGACGCCGAGCACGAGCCCGAACGAGATCAGCCGCACGCGCACGAGCCCGAGCATGCTCGACCAGCGGCTTTCGGTGGCCGGCCAGATCACGCTGAGCGCGGCGCTGAGCGACGCGAAGGTGGCCGACGCGCCGATCGCGAGCGCAGCGAACGAGATCAACGTGGCGAGGCCGCCGCGCTCGCCCGCGCGGTGCGCGTTCTGCACGATCGTCTGGATGCTGGCCGCCGCGTCGTCGCCGATCAGCTGGTGCGCCTGTTCGAACACCTGGCCGCGCGCGGCATCGTCGCCGTAGAACCAGCCCGCCACCGCGATCACCATCACGAGCATCGGCGCGAGCGAGAACGCAGAGAAAAATGCGATGCCCGCGGCCATCGCGGAGCAGCGGTCGGACGAGAAGCGCTTGAACGCGGTGAGGGCCCAGTTGGCCTGTTGTTGCGCAAGGCGGGTGGCTTCGGAGGTGATCTGTCGTTTCATGACGGTTCGGTTGCGCGCGGAACGCGGATCATCGTGGGTAATCAGACAATTCAGTATTGATCCGAGGATTCGAACATAGTTGCGCGAACTGTCTATAATTCCTTTCAGTTTCCCCACCCCCACAATAACGCCGAGACCGCCATGCTACAAATGTCCCGGCGCCAGTTCCTGAAGGTGACGGCTACGTCGCTTGCCGGATCGAGTCTAGCCCTGCTGGGCTTCTCTCCATCCGAAGCGCTCGCCGAAGTCCGACAGTACAAGCTGGCGCGCACAGTCGAAACGCGCAACACCTGTCCTTACTGTTCAGTGGGTTGCGGCATCTTGATGTACAGCCTCGGAGACGGCGCGAAGAATGCGCAGCCGAGCATCATCCACATCGAAGGCGATCCCGACCATCCCGTCAATCGCGGCACGCTGTGCCCGAAGGGCGCAAGCCTGATCGACTTCATCCACAGCCCGAGCCGCCTGACGCACCCCGAGTATCGTGCGCCCGGTTCGGACAAGTGGGAACCGATTTCGTGGAATGATGCGCTCGACCGCATCGCGAAGCTGATGAAGGCCGACCGCGACGCGAACTTCGTCGAGACGGCGGAAGACGGTGCGAAGGTCAACCGCTGGCTCACCACCGGCATGCTGGCCGCGTCGGCGGGCAGCAACGAGGTCGGCTACCTGACGCACAAGACTGTCCGCAGTCTCGGGATGCTCGCATTCGACAATCAGGCGCGTGTCTGACATGGCCCGACGGTGGCAGGTCTTGCCCCGACGTTTGGCCGTGGAGCGATGACGAACCATTGGGTCGACATCAAGAACGCGGACGTGATTCTCGTGATGGGCGGCAATGCAGCCGAGGCCCATCCGTGCGGTTTCAAGTGGGTGACGGAGGCGAAGGCGCACCGCAAGGCGCGGCTGATCGTCGTCGACCCGCGCTTTACGCGTACGGCCTCGGTGGCCGATTACTACGCGCCGATCCGCACCGGCACCGACATCGTCTTCCTGGGCGGCGTCATCAACTATCTGCTGACGAACGACAAGATCCAGCATGAGTACGTGAAGAACTACACGGACTTCTCGTTCATCGTGCGCGAGGATTTCGCGTTCAACGACGGCATCTATTCCGGCTACGACGCGGAGAAGCACGCGTACCCGGACAAATCGAGCTGGGACTACGAGCGCGGCGACGACGGCTTCGTGAAGGTCGACCCGACGCTGCAGCATCCGCGCTGCGTGTACAACCTGCTGAAGCAGCACTATGCGCGCTATACGCCGGACATGGTTCAGCAGACGTGCGGCACGCCGAAGGAGAAATTCCTGAAGGTGTGCGAGATGCTCGCGACCACCGCCGTTCCCGGCCGCGCCGGCACGGTGCTGTACGCGCTCGGCTGGACGCACCACTCGATCGGCGCGCAGATCATCCGCACCGGCGCGATGGTGCAATTGCTGCTCGGCAACATCGGCATCGCCGGCGGCGGGATGAACGCGCTGCGCGGCCACTCGAACATCCAGGGGTTGACCGACCTCGGGCTGATGTCGAACCTGCTGCCGGGCTACATGACGCTGCCGATGCAGTCCGAGCAGGATTTCGACGGCTACATCAAGAAGCGCGTGCAGCTGCCGCTGCGGCCGAACCAGTTGAGCTACTGGAAGAACTACAAGGCCTTCCACGTCAGCTTCATGAAGTCCTGGTGGGGCGACGCGGCGACCGCCGAGAACAACTGGGGCTACGACTACCTGCCGAAGCTGGACAAGCAGTACGACCTGCTGCAGGTGATCGAGCTGATGAATGCCGGCAAGATGAACGGCTACATCTGCCAGGGCTTCAACCCGCTGGCGGCGTCGCCGTCGAAGGTGAAGACGGCAGCCGGTCTCGCGAAGCTGAAGTGGCTCGTGATCATGGATCCGCTCGCGACCGAAACTTCCGAGTTCTGGAAGCATCACGGCGACTACAACGACGTCGATGCGTCGAAGATCCAGACCGAGGTGTTCCGTCTGCCGACCACGTGCTTTGCGGAGGAAAACGGTTCGCTCGTGAGTTCGAGCCGCGTGCTGCAATGGCACTGGAAGGGCGCGGAGCCGCCGGGCGAGGCGCGTAGCGACCTCGAGATCATGTCGGGGCTGTTCCTGCGCATGCGCACGATGTACCAGAAGGACGGCGGCAAGTATCCGGATCCGATCGTCAACCTGACGTGGCCGTATGCGAACCCGGAAAGCCCGACACCCGAAGAGCTCGCGATGGAGTTCAACGGGAAGGCGCTCGCCGATCTGCCCGATCCGAAGGATCCGGCCAAGACGCTCGTGAAGAAGGGCGAGCAGCTGGCCGCGTTCGCGCAGTTGAAGGACGACGGCACGACCGCGAGCGGCTGCTGGATTTTCTGCGGTGCATGGACGCAGGCCGGCAACCAGATGGGGCGGCGCGACAACTCCGACCCGACCGGCATCGGCCAGACGCTGAACTGGGCGTGGGCGTGGCCGGCGAACCGGCGGATCCTGTACAACCGCGCATCGTGCGACGTCGCCGGCAAGCCGTTCGACCCGACCCGCAAGCTGATCGGCTGGAACGGCAGCGCGTGGAAGGGGGCCGACGTTCCCGACTTCAAGGTGGACGAATCGCCCGAAAACGGGATGGGGCCGTTCATCATGAACCCGGAGGGCGTTGCGCGCTTCTTCGCCCGCGCGGGGATGAACGAAGGTCCGTTCCCCGAGCACTACGAGCCGTTCGAGACGCCGCTCGATGCGAACCCGCTGCACCCGAACAACCCGCAGGCGCTGAACAACCCGGCCGCCCGCGTGTTCCCGGACGACCGCGCGTCGTTCGGCAAGGTGGCGGACTTCCCGCACGTGGCGACGACGTACCGGCTGACCGAGCATTTCCACTACTGGACCAAGCATGCACGGCTGAACTCGATCATCCAGCCCGAGCAATTCGTCGAGATCGGCGAAGACCTCGCGAAGGAAGTCGGCGTCGCGCATGGCGAGCGCGTGAAGGTGTCGTCCAAGCGCGGCTACATCATCGCGGTCGCGCTCGTCACGAAGCGGATCAAGCCGCTGACGGTCGACGGCAAGAAGGTCCAGACGGTCGGCGTCCCGTTGCACTGGGGCTTCAAGGGTCTGACGAAGCCCGGCTATCTCGCCAATACCCTGACTCCGTCCGTGGGCGACGGCAACTCCTATACACCGGAATTCAAGTCGTTCCTGGTGAAGGTCGAAAAGGCGTAAGGGGGAAGAGATGGCATTGCAATCGCTGGATATCAAGCGCGTCTCGGCCACCACGACGCCACCGCCCACGGTGCGCGAACCGGTGACCGGGAGCGTCGCGAAGCTGATCGACGTATCGAAGTGCATCGGCTGCAAGGCATGCCAGACGGCATGCATGGAGTGGAACGACCTGCGCGACGAGGTCGGCACCAACGTCGGCGTGTACGACAACCCGGCCGACCTGACCGAGCATTCATGGACGGTCATGCGGTTCTCCGAATACGAGAACCCGGCGGGCGACCTCGAGTGGCTGATCCGCAAGGACGGCTGCATGCATTGCGAGGATCCGGGTTGCCTGAAGGCGTGTCCGTCGCCGGGCGCGATCGTGCAGTACAACAACGGGATCGTCGATTTCCACGAGGAGAACTGCATCGGTTGCGGCTATTGCGTGACCGGCTGCCCGTTCAACGTTCCGCGGATCTCGAAGAAGGATCATCGCGCGTACAAGTGCACGCTCTGTTCCGACCGCGTCGCGGTCGGCCAGGAACCGGCCTGCGTGAAGACCTGCCCGACGGGCGCGATCGTGTTCGGCACCAAGGAGGACATGAAGCAGCACGCGGCCGAGCGGATCGAGGACCTCAAGGAGCGCGGCTTCGAGCATGCGGGGCTGTACGACCCGCAGGGCGTCGGCGGCACGCACGTGATGTACGTGCTGCACCACGCGGACAAGCCGTCGCTGTACCACGGGCTGCCCGACAACCCGTCGATCAGCCCGATGGTGAAGCTGTGGAAGGGCATCGCGAAGCCGCTCGCGGTCGCCGGTATTGCGCTGACGGCGCTCGCCGGGTTCTTCCACTACGTCCGGGTCGGCCCGAACGAGGTGAGCGACGAAGAGGAATCGGCCGCGCGCGACGAGGCGCGACGCATCAAGGAGGACGCGAAATGAAACACGACGACCCCAACCTGATCGTCCGCTACTCGGCGAACGAGCGCACGAACCACTGGATCACCGCGATCACGTTCGTGCTGCTCGCGCTGTCCGGGCTCGCGCTGTTTCATCCGTCGATGTTCTGGCTGACCGCGCTGTTCGGCGGCGGCCAGTGGACGCGGATCCTGCATCCGTTCGTCGGCCTCGTGATGTTCGTGTCGTTCGCGATCCTGGTGGTGCGCTTCTGGCACCACAACGCGCTCGACGCGGACGACCGGCAGTGGCTCAAGCAGATCGGCGACGTGCTGACCAACCAGGAAGACAAGCTGCCGCCTGTCGGGCGCTATAACGCCGGGCAGAAGCTGCTATTCTTTACGCTGGTGGCGTGCCTGCTGCTGCTCCTGCTGTCGGGAGTCGTGATCTGGCGGCGCTACTTCTCGTTCTACTTCCCGATCGGGGTGATCCGCGCGGCCGCTGTCGTGCATGCCGTGGCGGCCTTCGTGCTGATCGCGAGCATCATCGTGCACATTTACGCGGCGTTGTGGGTGAAGGGCTCGATCGGCGCGATGGTGCGCGGCACCGTCACGCTGGGCTGGGCTCGCAAGCATCACCCGAAGTGGTTCCGTGAAAGCGTGAAGTAACGCACCGGAGCGGGGCGGCTCGCCGATCACGGCGGGCTGCGCCGATCCTTCGCCGGAACCGCCCGAAAGCGCCGATGCGTCGGCGCTTGTTTGGGGGCTGTTTGCGCATGGAACGCGCATGCGAATGCCCGAAATCGCTCGCCCCCCAAGGGGACTTCCTTACGGGGCGCAGGCAAGGAGTGAGGAGCGCCGTTTGGCCGAGCCAAACAAGCGACGAGCGACGCCGCCATGCGGGCGATTTCGGGCATTCCCGTGGACTATATTTTAAAATTTGGGGTTGCCACGAGAAGGGCCGCTCGCTGCGTTGCGCTCCTTGCGAATACGTCAGTATTCGCGGCGTCGCGCGCCTTGCGAGCGGCCCTTCTCGTGGCAACGCATGCGCGTTCCATGCGCAAACAGCCCCCTTGGAAGACATTTTTGTGACACAACGCATCCTCGAACCGACCGAGATCTCGACCCTCGATCATTCGGCCATCCCGCGCTTTCGCTTGCCGGAGCGCGCCACCGCGTTCTCGGCGCGCGCCGCGCGGCTGCGCAAGCTGGCCGACCTGAACCCGATCAGCGGCTACCTGCGGCTGATGGCCACCGTCGCCGATGCGCAGCACGCGACGCTGCAAACGCTCGAACTGCCGCTGCCGTCGAAGGAAGCGATCGCGCGTGCGCAGCAGCATTCGATGCCGCTCGTGCCGGCGCTCGACGGCGAGCGCGATCCGCGCTGGCGTGCCGTGCTGTACGAACTGCTCGACCGTGTCGACGGCGCCGGGCTCGTCAACCCGTCGCTCGCGAAGCTGCTCGACCGGCTGCGCCTGATGGCGCCCGCCGAACTCGACGCGCAGGCCGACGCGATCCTCGCGCTGCGCTTCGCGGAAGTCGACCCGGCCACCGCGCCGTTCCTGATGGCCGCGCTGCAGGTCGTCTGGACCGATCTCGCCAGCCGTGTTGCGCCGGCCGACGTCCCGTATCTCGACCAGCCGGGGCTGTGCCCCGTGTGCGGCACGCATCCGGTCGCGAGCGTCGTGCGGGTGGGCGGCCAGTACCAGGGCTACCGTTTCCTGCAATGCGGGCTGTGCACGACCGAGTGGCACATGGTGCGCACGAAGTGCTCGCACTGCGATTCGACGAAGGGCATCGCGTATCACGGGATCGAAGGCGGCAGCGAAGCCGTCAAGGCCGAGTCGTGCGACGAGTGCAAGACTTATCGCAAGATCGGCTATCAGGAGAAGGACTACGAGTTCGAACCGCTGGCGGACGATCTCGCGAGTCTCACGCTCGACCTGCTGATGAACGAGGCCGGTTATCAGCGCAGTTCGCCGAACCCGCTGCTGTGGCCGGATGTTTCGCGGGAAGCGGAGTGACGACACGGGGCCGGAGGCGGTGCGTGAGCGCCGGCTTCGGCCGACTGCGAAGCATGAGACTGGAGCCACCACGACGTGACCGAACCGGGTTTGAATGAACTGAATGCCGTGCTGGCACGCGTACCGTCGGTCGAGCGTGTGCTGTCGTCGGTGCCGCTGCAACCGCTGCTCGCCGACTACGGCCGCACGCGCGTGCTGAACGCGGTGCGCGCCGAGCTCGAACGCTGGCGTGCCGCCGCGCAGCATGATCCGGCGGCGGCCGAGCCGCTCGACGAGCCGCGCATCGCCGCGGCCGTCGCGCGCACGCTGGCCGCGCAGAGCGCCGGTGCGGTGCGCGTCGTGTTCAACCTGACCGGCACCGTGCTGCACACGAACCTCGGGCGCGCGCTGTTGCCCGACGACGCGGTGCGCGCGGTGGTCGACGCGCTCACGTGCCCCGTCAACCTCGAATTCGACCTCGCCACGGGCCGCCGCGGCGATCGCGACAGCCTGATCGACGATCTGCTGTGCGAACTGACGGGCGCCGAGGCGGCGACCGTCGTCAACAATAACGCGGCGGCCGTGCTGCTGACGCTGTCGGCGCTGGCGGCGAAGCAGGAAGTCGTCGTGTCGCGCGGCGAGCTGGTCGAGATCGGCGGCGCATTCCGCATTCCCGACATCATGAGCCGCGCCGGCGCAAAGCTGCGCGAAGTCGGCACGACCAACCGCACCCATCTGCACGACTACGCGGACGCGATCGGCCCGCGCACCGCGATGCTGATGAAGGTGCACTGCAGCAATTACGCGATCAGCGGCTTCACGAAGGAAACGACGCTCGCCGAACTCGCGCCGCTCGCGCGCGAGCACGGGCTGCCGGTTGCCGTCGACCTCGGCAGCGGCATGCTCGCCGACCTGTCTCAATGGGGCCTGCCGCACGAGACGACCGTGCAGGAAACCGTCGCCGCAGGCGCAAACGTTGTCACGTTCAGCGGCGACAAGCTGCTCGGCGGGCCGCAGGCCGGCCTGATCGTCGGCGATCGCGCGCTGATCGCGAAGATCAAGAAACATCCGCTCAAGCGCGCGCTGCGCGTCGGCAAGCTGACGCTCGCCGCACTTGAGCCCGTGCTGCGCCTCTACCAGTCACCCGAATTCCTGCGCGACCGGCTCACGACGCTGCGCCTGCTGACGCGCCCGCAGCGCGAGATCGCCGAGGCCGCCGAACGCGTGCGTCCGGCGCTGCAGGCCGCGCTCGGCAGCGGTTTCGACGTGACGGTCGAGCCGATGTTCAGCCAGATCGGCAGCGGCGCGCTGCCGGTCGACCACTTGCCGAGCGCCGGCCTCGTCGTACGCACGGCGGACGGCAAGCGCGGCGGCCGTTCGCTGGCGCAACTCGAGAAACGGCTGCGCGAATGGCCGCGCCCGGTGATCGGCCGCGTGGCCGACAACGCGCTGCGGCTCGACCTGCGCTGCCTCGAAGCCGCCGACGAGGCGGCGTTCGTCGCGCAATGCGTGGCGCTGGCGGGGGCCGCTGCATGATCGTCGGTACTGCCGGACACATCGACCACGGCAAGACGACGCTGGCGCGTGCGCTGACGGGCGTCGATACCGATCGCCTGAAGGAAGAGAAGGCGCGCGGTATCTCGATCGAACTCGGTTACGCGTATACGCCGCTCGACAACGGCGACGTGCTCGGCCTGATCGACGTGCCGGGCCACGAGAAGCTGATTCATACGATGGCGGCCGGCGCGTGCGGGATCGACTTCGCGCTGCTCGTGATTGCCGCCGATGACGGCGTGATGCCGCAGACGCGCGAGCATCTCGCGATCCTGCAACTGCTCGGCGTCACGCATGGCGCCGTTGCGCTGACGAAGTGCGATCGCGTCGACGCCGCGCGCGTGGCCGAGGTGCGCGACGAAATCGCCGCGTGGCTGAACGACTCGACGCTCGCCGGCGTGCCGATCTTCGAAACGCGCGCGACCGCCGCGGACGACCCGGGCGTCGCCGCGTTGAAGCGTTACCTGGCCGATGCGGCGATCGCGTGGCGTGCCCGCCGCGACGACGGGCTGTTCCGGCTCGCGGTCGATCGCGTGTTTACGCTCGCGGGGCAGGGTACCGTCGTGACGGGTACCGCGTTCGCGGGGCGTGTCGCGACCGGCGATACGCTCACGATCGTGCGTAGCGGCGGCGCGGCCCGCGTGCGCAGCATCCATGCGCAGAACCGGCCGGTCGAGGCCGGCCGCGCGGGCGAGCGTTGCGCACTGAATCTCGCCGGCGTCGACAAGGCCGATGTCGAGCGTGGCGACACCGTCGCCGATGCGCGGCTCGTCGCGACGTCACCGCGTCTCGACGTCGAACTGACGCTGCTCGCGGATGCGGGGCTCACGCTGACGCACTGGGCGCCGCTGCACGTGCATCTCGGCACGCTGCATCGCGTCGCGCATGTCGCGCTGCTCGACGGCGACACGCTCGCGGCCGGCCAGCGGATGCGCGTGCAACTGGTATTCGATGAGCCGGTGTTTGCGCTGCCGGGCGACCGGTTCATCGTCCGCAATCCGCAGGCGACGCGCACGGTCGGCGGCGGTCGCGTGCTCGACCCGTTCGGGCCGGCGCGCAAGCGTCGTACGCCCCAGCGCCGCGCGTGGCTCGACGCGCTGGCCGAATGGCTCGACGAAGGACGTCTCGATGCGCTGCTCGCGCAGGCGCCGCTCGGCATCCCGCGCGCGATGCTCACGCATCTGACGGGTTTTGCGCCGAACGCGCTGACGTTGCCGGACGACGCGCTGGCGATCGGGCAGCGCGACGCCGCGTCGAACGACGGTGCGGTGATTGCGCATGCGCACTGGCGTGCATTGCAGACCCGGGCGATCGATACGCTGCGCGCGTATCACGAGCGCATGCCCGACGAGCAGGGGCTCGACGCCGCACGGCTGCGGCGGATGGCCGCGCCGCTCGCCGGCGATACGCTGTGGCGCGCATGCGTCGATGCGCTGGTGGCCGGCGGCGAAGTCGCGCGAAGCGGGCCGTGGCTGCATCTGCCGTCGCATTCGGTGAGCCTCGAACCGCGCGAGGAAGCGCTGGCGCAGCAACTGCTGCCGCGGCTGGAGGCGGGGCGCTTCGATCCGCCGTGGGTGCGGGACCTGGCCCGCGACACGGGCGCGGCCGAGGATGCGGTGCGGACCTTGCTGCGCAAGCTCGCGCGGCGCGGTGACGTGCACCAGGTCGTGCGCGACCTGTTCTATCACGCGGACGTCGTGCGGGAGCTTGCGCAACTGGTCGCGCATCTCGCGCCGTCGCGCGGCGGCGGGCTCGATGCCGCGACGTTCCGTGACGCGACGGGGCTCGGCCGCAAGCGCGCGATCCAGATTCTCGAGTTCTTCGATCGGGTTGGGTATACTCGCTTCCACCGCGATCTTCACTTCCTGCGGCCTGACAGCGGTTGGGCGGGTAATCAGGCGTAGGCGCTCGTCGTTTCTTTGGTTCTTTTCCCCACGGAAGGCATTCGTATCCGGTGGTACGGCCGGGCTTCAAACCCGGTTGGGGGTGTCAGACACTCCCGGGTCGGTTCGACTCCGGCTGCCTTCCGCCAGTTGCCATGCCCGACGCGGAGTAAAATGGCGCGCATTGGTCGATTTTGGTGATTTCATGGATTCGTCCGTATCGCTTCTACTGGAAGCCGTCGATGCCGACAAGGCAAAGCTGGACGCAGCACGCCCGCTTCCGCCGCACACGCTGGCGTCATTGCGCGAAAAGCTGATGCTGGAGTGGACGTATCATTCGAACGCGATCGAAGGCAATACGCTGACCTTGCGGGAAACGAAGGTTGTGCTCGAAGGCATTACGGTCGGCGGAAAGTCGCTGCGCGAGCATTTCGAGGCCACCAATCATCGCGACGCGATTCTCTATGTCGAAGAAATCGTCGGCAAGCAGGAGACGCTGTCCGAGTGGCAGATCCGGAATATTCACGGGCTGGTATTGAAGGGGATCGACGACGGTGAGGCTGGCAGATATCGCCGGGAGAACGTCGTGATCGCAGGCGCCAGCACGACGCCACCGGATTTCCTGCATTTGCCAGCTGAAATGGCCGCGCTCATCGATTGGGATACGCACGCAGGAACAATGCACCCCGTGGCACGGGCCGCCCAACTGCATACGCGGTTCGTGAAGATCCATCCGTTTGTCGACGGCAATGGTAGAACGGGGCGGTTGCTGCTGAATTTCGAACTGATGAAATCTGGCTATCCGCCTGCGGTCATTCGCAAGGAAGATCGGCTGACTTACTACGATACGCTGGACGACGCGTGCACGACTGGTGATTACAGCGGCATTACGCGTCTGGTGGCCGAGTCTGTTCAGCGCTCGCTCGATGCCTACCTCGGTGTGCTTGGATTGCGCAAGTAAGGACGGCATCCGGAACGCTAGTCAAGGCAGCCTGATCGCTGGGGCGTCCTGCCTCGGCCGGTGGCCGGGACGCCGGCAACAAACGTCCGCCTGCTGTTCCTTTCTCCGGGAACGGTAGTCGTATCCGGTGGTACGGCCGGGCTTCAAACCCGGTTGGGGGTGTCAGACACTCCCGGGTCGGTTCGACTCCGGCTGCCTTCCGCCACAGCAGTTTTCCGCGATGTGTGCGCTCCGGGTGGTGTGCCGCGTATCGCTCGGCCGACGTGGTCGATTCGTGCGCCAGCACGCGACCTGCCATGTCGAAGTCAATTCCTCCGTCGATCCTTTTCGACACGGCGCGATGCCGCCGGTCGTGACAGGGACATCCTTCCCTCCCGAGTAGCAGGTGCGAAATTCTTCAAATTCGTATTCCGAAGTAAAAGGGCGGCGTGAACTGCCGTGGGTCTGGTTCGGACAGCAGGATTTCAGCGATTACATAATAAAGGGGGCTTGATTGTGCATTGCAGAAATTTTCCGGTTTACATCAACTTGATCGATGATCCGCGCGCCGAATCGGAATGCCTGAATAAATGAATAAGTGAATTAACGTGGCGATTAAAACGCTGGCGCGATTGTGTGATTTCCAGAAATTATCAATCTGATTGCTGAGCGTATTTCGATTGGGAATGTTTTGTGACATCGGCTTTACAAATCCGATGCATCATCCGGCTGGACGGCAGTCTGGCGGCGCGTGAACCCCGATGCACCGCGTGCAGCGAGATTTTCGACCACCTGGATTTTTCCCTCGAAATCTGTCGAAAATGTAAGGCGATTACAAACCGAAATCGTGGGCTGATTATTCCAGTTGCTGTGCGTGACTTTATTTGGCAGGATTTTCATCTGGTTGCTTGGTTCAAAAACAACAAAGCGGTCGACAATTCAATTAACCGAAATGACACGCTTCCGGAAGAGCAACGGTTTGAAAGACGGATGACAAAAACAGGTGGCGAGGCGGCGAACAGGCGACATTGTTCGCAATTGGTGAATCAATCGCTTGCCCGGCAGTGTCGATGCGTCACTGCATCGATCCGGGCGAATCCGACGCGGGGCGGTCATGGCGATACTCAAGAACGGTTCTTCCGGAGAAGCGTGCCTGCTTCGCGCATATCACGTGTTCGGTCGCGATGCCGCGCGCTGCGACACGGTCATCCGGGATGCGTCGGTGTCCCGCGTCCATGCCCATATCCGCTGGAGCGGCGGGCAGTGGGAACTCCACGATCACAGCAGCAACGGCACGTTGGTTTCGGGCGTTCCGTTGCGCGACGGCGAGCATGCGGTGTTGCAACCCGGCGACGTGATCCGGTTCGGCCGGGCCGGTCTCGCACCCTGGCATGTCGATGCGCTCGACGATCCGGCCGATACGCTGTGGCCGATACGAGGCGCGGCGCCGCCGATCGTGCTCGCGCCGAGCCAGATCCTGCCGGCCCGCGCCGCACGGCCGGTCACGATCGTCCGGTCGGCGGCCGGCGAATGGCTGTGCGACGACGCGCTTCCGCCTCGCACGCTCCACGACGGCGACGAAGTGTCGACCGGCGACTTCACGTGGCGCGTGGCGCTCGTGAGCAGAGGCTCGACGATGATGCTTGCCGTGCCCGCCGACCCGGTCGCGCCGGCGCAACTGCTCGAATTCTTCGTCAGCCGTAACGAAGAGCACGTGCGCATGCTGCTGCACGTTCGCGGCGGCGTGGTCGACCTCGGCGAGCGGGCCCATCACTACAGCCTCGTCACGCTCGCGCGCGCACGCTCGGCCGACATGCAGGCCGGTTACGACGCCGCCTCGCAGGGCTGGATCGACCTCGAGCGGCTGGCGCACATGCTCGGCATCGATCCATCCCATGTCAACGTGCAGATCCACCGCGCCCGGAGCCAGTTCGCGGCGCTGCCGGGGCTCGACGCGAGCCAGCTCGTCGAGCGCCGGCGCGGCAGCGTCCGCTTCGGCGATTGGCCGTTCCGCGTGATGCGCGGCGAGCATCTCGAATGCCAGTCGGTGCCGGGCGTCGAGCTGCGGATCGGCGCGCATCGTCCGGTGCCGGGCCAGGTCGTCCATTACTCGTGAACGCGGACGAGCCGGCCGTGATGCCGACCGTGTCCCGCGCCCCCGTCGTGCCGGGAATGCCTGAATCGTGGCAGCCCGCCGCGCCTTTCGCGGCGCTTGCCGGCAAGTGGCATTACCGGCTCGGCGCGCTGCTCGGCGAAGGCGGCAACGGCGTAGTGTTTCGCGCGACCTGCGGCGAAACGGGGCAAGCGGTCGCGATCAAGCTGATGCGCGACGACGCCGGGCGGACGGCGGCGGAGCGCGCGCGCCAGCGTGCGCGCTTTCGGCGCGAGACGAGCCTGTGCGAAGCGCTGCGGCACCCGAACATCGTGGCGCTGCTGGACCAGGGGGAAGCGCCGGACGGGCGGCTGTTCGCGGTATTCGAGCTGGTGCAGGGCCGGACCCTGCGCGACCGGCTCGCGGCGGAAGGGCCGCTGTCGGCGGTCGATACGGGGCGGCTGATGACGGAGGTGCTCGACGCGCTCGCGGCCGCGCATCGGTGCGGCATCGTGCATCGGGATCTGAAGCCGCAGAACATCGTGATCGCGATGGCCGATGACGGCCCGCACGCGAAGCTCCTCGATTTCGGCATCGGCGCGCTGTTGCCCGGCACGCAAGACATCGCGCGCCAGACCGCGACGCTGGAAACCGAGGTGCTCGGCTCCCCGTCGTATTGCGCGCCGGAGCAATTGCGCAACGAGTCGCCCACGCCGCGCAGCGACCTGTATGCGTGGGGCCTGGTCGTGATCGAATGCCTGACGGGCGACGTCGTGATGCACGGTGCAAGCGTGGCCGACATTCTCTATCAGCAGCTCAGTCCGGTGGATGTCGCGCTCCCGCCTTCGATCGCGTCGCATCCGCTCGGTTCGGTATTGCGGCGCGCGCTGAACAAGAATCCGGAGCAACGCGCCGCGTCGGCCGACGAACTCGCGGCGCAGTTCCGCGCGCTCAACTTCGCGGCGCTCGTCGGCCGGTTCGAGGCCAGCCGGGCAAGCGCGCGGGTGCATCAGCACCCGTTCGCACCGCGCAGCGAGACGATCGAAGCGGCCGACGAGTACCGGCAGGTCACCACGCTGTGCTGCTGCGTGACGATCGCCGGGGAGGGCAGGCAACGCCATGCGGGGCCCGATCACGGCGATTTGCTCGACGGTTACGAGGAGCAATGGCTGACGAAGTGCGCCGACATCGCCGTCGGCTATGGCGCGCACGCCGGCGGACGGCTCGGCGACACGCTGTTGTTCCACTTCGGCTTGCAGGGCGACATCGACCGGCCCGAGCGCCGCGCGGCGCGCGCGGCGCTCGACATGGTACGGGTGGCCGAGCGCGCGCGGCTGCCGGTGCCGATGACTGCCGGCGGCATCGGCGGCGGCGAAGGCTGGCGCGTCGAAGTGGCCGCCGCGATTCACGTCGGGCAGGTGCTCGCGCACGCGTCGCACATGTCGGGCGTCTCGACGCCCGCCGCGGCGTCGCGATTGCTGAGGCTGGCCGGCCCCGGGCAGATCCTGATCAGCGACGATGCGCGGCTCGCGCTCGAACGGCATGCGGACCATCGGCCGACCGCGATGCGGTTGACGCGCGCCGGCCTCGTGCCGCAGCCGGTTCACGAATTGCTCGGCGAACGGCGCGCCGATACGCCGTTCGATGCGCTCGACAGCGGCATGCGGGCGCCGATGGTCGGACGTGCGCGCGAACTCGACGCGCTGTTGCGCGCATGGCAGGAGACGCTCGCACGGTATCGCCGCGCGATGCGCGGCGAGCCGGCACTGCACGGCGTGCCGCGGCTGGTCGTCGGCGACGCCGGCATCGGCAAGTCGCGCCTCGTGCACGAGCTGTGCGAGGCCGTGCGGGGCCAGGGCCACGCGTTCGCCCATTGCGGGTGCCTGCCCGAGCGCGAGAATCATGCGCTGTTTCCGATCCTGAGGTTCATTGGCGCGCACTGGCATATCGATGCCGACAGCCAGGCCGGCGGCGCGCTCGCGGCGATCGACGCGATGATCGCGCCGCTCGAATGCGATCATGCGGCGGCCCGCGCCGCGCTCGCGACCTGGCTGGGGGTGCCCTGCGATGTACAGGGGTTCCTGTGGTCGAGCGCGCGCGAACAGCACGCGCTGTTCGACGTCCTCGAGCAGCTGATCGTGTCGCTCGGCAACGGTGCGCCGGTGTTGCTCGTCGTCGAGGACGTCCAGTGGCTCGACCGCTCGACCGAGGATTTTCTTGCGCACCTGCAGCGTTCGCCGCGCGCCGCGGCGCTCGCCGTCGTGTTCACGTCGCGCCCCGCCAGGCTGGAGCGCTGGCGCGGCGCGACCGAACGCCTGGTGCTGCGCCGCCTGCCG
>NZ_JAAGPM010000059.1:0-49049 GCF_017104865.1 Burkholderia sp. Ac-20349 | reverse complement strand
GGGGGGGGGGGGGGGGGGGGGGGGGGGGGGGGGGGGGGGGGGGGGGCGTGGCGGGGCGGGCGCGGGGCGTGTGCGGATGGTGGCGGGCGTGGTCGTGGACCGACAGGGGCGCGCGGCGGCCGGCGGTGCGCTGGCAACGGGCGGCGGTGCGCGCTGAGCCACGCGCCGATCTGAATCAACCACGGAGCAACGTCGTTCATGTCATTCCCACTCGAGCCGGACGGATCCCTGTCGCGTGACGTCGCGCCGCCGCAATTCGGTGTCGACGGCGAGCAGGCCGAACGCGACTGGCCGCTGATGACGCACGACGAAGTGGCGGCGGTGCTCGCACGCATCGACGGCGCCGGCGAGCCGGCGCGGTTGACGTGGCACAGCCCGCGGCAGTTCGCGGCGGCCGTCCTGGTGCAGATGACGGACGGGCGCGGGCTGTTCGTCAAGCGCCATCACGTGAGCCTGCGCGATGTCGCAGGGCTCGAGGAAGAGCATCGCTTCATCGCGCATCTGCGCGAACGCGGGATGCCCGTGGTGGACATTCTCGCGGATCGCGACGGTGCGACCGCGTTCGCGTCAGGCGACTGGACCTACGAGGTACACGTGCGGGCGCCCGGCGTCGACCCGTATCGCGGCGTGATGTCGTGGCAGCCGTTCACGCATCCGTCGCACGCGTACGCGGCCGGACGCGCACTGGCCGAACTGCATCGCGCGTCGGCCGGCTACGATGCGCCAGCGCGGCCCGTGCGCACGCTGCTGTCGAGCTTTCGTGTGCTGTCGTCCCCCGATCTGGCGGGCGCGCTCGAACGCTGGGTCGACGCGCAGCCGCTGCTCGTGCGCGCGCTCGGCGCGCGCGACTGGCGCGGTGATGTGGCCGACGCGATCGGCCCGTATCACGCGCGCCTCGTGCCGCTGCTGCCTGCGTTGCCGCCGCTGTGGACGCACGGTGACTGGCACGCGTCGAACCTGTTGTGGACCGAGGCGGGGCCCGGCGCGCAGGTGCGGACCGTGCTCGATTTCGGGCTGTCGGATCGCACCTGCGCGGTGATGGATCTCGCGCTCGCGATCGAGCGCAATACGGTCGACTGGATGGCGCCGGCTGATGCGCGCCGCGTCGAGTACGCGCAGATCGGCGCGCTGCTCGACGGGTATGAATCGCTCGAACCGCTGGGCGACGAAGCCTATGCGGCGCTGGTCGCGCTGCTGCCGATCGTGCATACGGAGTTCGCGCTGTCGGAAGTCGCTTATTTCGGCTGCATCATCGATGCGCCAGCCATCGTCGACATCGCGTACGACGGCTATCTGATCGGGCACGCGCGCTGGTTCGGCGAACGCGACGGGCGGCAATTGCTTGATTGGCTCGTGCAGCGTCGGCGGGTGAGGCAAGGGGCGGGTTGATTCATGAGAACACCCGGATAGCTGCTATTTCGCTCGAATCATTATCGATTCGAACATCGAAATTTCGCCCGGATAGATTCGATGGGCCGTCGCACGGATGCGCTGGACGTGTGGGGTTCAACGCAAGCGCGGCGGCGTTCATGTCAATGGCCCGTACAGCAGTTGTCGAGGCAGCCGGGGCTCACTTGAACGGTGACCTCACGGGTGTCCGACGTTGACTCGGTTGTGCTATTGGCTGGATAAATTTGCGTTTTTATCTGAAGTGGCGCGTTTATCAGGCCATCGTCTATGACCACCTTCGCCGTCGCGGAAGCACGTTTCGTTGCAAGTTGATCGGGGCCAGTTTCATTTCTTGATGCACTGCCAATGATGTCGATCCAGTTTTGAATTGGATACTTGGCGTTCATTGCTGAGACCCACCGTCCAATTCGCATCCGTTCGGATTTGGAGACTTCGTGACTGTCAAGTGAGAAGGCCACGAAAAATTGCTGTGACGGCAGATTTTGTGATCCCTGGCACTCTGCTGCAGCATATGTGGAAAAAAAGAACGATGTTGCGATGGGTGCGATTAGTGCCGAGATAAAAATTTTCATGCTGATGCCGGCTCCTTACTCTGCAAATAAATCTTCGCCGTAGATCACGAATCCGGTGAGTGTGTCCGCATCATTGGGGCATGGGCCAGCATCGTTACGTTCGTGTTCCCGGAACCTTGAACAGTCGTCTGTTCAAGTAAAGATGTCCATAGAACTGGTTCGAAAATTCGGAATGCAAGTCACGTTTGTGATTTTGACTTGATCGGATCGAATTGTCGGGAGCGATGCGACGAGTCCGATGAATTTTGAGGGCATCGTCGGATCGGCGCGCGGCGCTTGGACGTCGCGTACAGTTGGCCACCAGGGCAGATGTGCACGCTGGCTCGGCGAGTACGGCGCACCCAAGATGACGGAAATATCATCTTCGCCTCATGTTCGCACTGCGGCCGGACCGTAGCATCGGTCGCGAACCGTTACCGCAGAACCGAACATGCTCAAGCTCAACCTCGCCGTGGCCGTCGTCTTCGCGATGGCCGCGACGGCTCATGCGCAGCCGTCGCTGTCGCCGGGGCCGGCGCCGGCTGCCTCCGGCAGCGCCGCGCCGATCGGCGCACCGCCACCCGACACCCTTCCTTCCCCCTCGTTGACGCTTGCCGATGCGCTGTCGGTCGCGGCCCGGAACAATCCGGCGCTGCGCGGCGCGCGCGCGGATGTCGATGCATCGGCCGGCGCGCTGCTGCAGGCCGGTGCGCGCCCCAATCCCGAAGTGTCGTTCCTGCAGGAAGGCTTCCGTCGCGCCGAACGCACGTCGACCGCGCTGATCAACCAGACGATCGAGCTTGGCGGCAAGCGCAGCGCGCGGCTCGACGTCGCGTCGTACGGCCGGGAATCGGCCAATGCGTCGCTCGACGAGCAGGGCGCCGTCGTGCGCGCCGACGTGACCGCCGCGTTCTACGGGCTGCTCGCCGCGCAGCGCCAGCTTCAGGTGACCGAGGAATCGGCCGCGATCGCCGCGCGTTCCGCGGATCTCGCGAACCGCCGTGCGCAGGCCGGCAAGGTGTCGCCGGTCGAGGCGACCAAGGCGCACGTGGCGGCGGCCGGCGTGCAGATCGAAGTCGTGACCGCGCGCGGCCGTGTCGAGGTCGCGCGCGAGAAGCTGAACGCGGTGATGGGCGAAGCGCGCGACGGCCGGCTTGCGGTGCAGGGCGACCTCGAAGCCGTGCCGCCGGTCGAGCCGCTGTCCGCGCTGACCGCGCAGCTCGACGATGCGCCGCTCGCGCGGATCGCGCGCGCCGAGATGCTGCGCTCGAACGCGGCCGTGTCGCTCGAACGCGCGCGGCGCATGCCGGACGTGACGATCAGTGCAGGCGTGAAGCGCGTGACCACGGGCGGCGTGCCGGACAACCAGGCCGTGGTCGGTGTGTCGATCCCGATCCCGCTGTTCAACACGAACAAGGGCGCATTGCTCGAAGCGACACACAAGGCCGAGCGCGCAAATGCCGATCTCGATCGCGAACGCACGCGCCTGCGGCTGGACCTCACGCAGGCGTACACGAATTTCGAAGCCGCCGCGCAGGAAGCGCAGCGCCTGAAGGCCGACATCCTGCCGGCCGCGCGCCTTGCGCTCGACGCGATGTCGCGCGGCTACGAGCTCGGGAAGTTCAGCTTCCTCGACGTGCTCGACGCGCAGCGCACGCTGTTCCAGGGCCAGTCGCAATACGTGCGTGCGCTCGCCGATGCCCATACGGCCCGCGCCGACATCGGCCGGCTCGTCGGTACGCCGCTCTCACCGCTTGCACCGGTCGCGCAATAGCGCAACGGACGCCTCTTTTACCTGAAGGATCACCATGTCACGCAGCAGAATCCTGATCATCGCGGCGGTCGTGCTCGGCAGTGCCGGAATCGTCATCGGCGCACTCGGCGTCACGCGCAACGGCGGCGGCAACGGCGCGTCCGCGTCGGCGGCTGCCGAAGCCGCTTCGTCCGTCGAAGCCGCCGGCGAGCGCGGCGGTGTCGTGCTCAAGCGCGGCAAGCTGTCCGTCGAAATCGTGATGACGGAGAAACCCGGCGATGCGCGCCTCATCGTCTATCCGTTCGTCGATGGCAAGCCGGCCGACAAGGGCGTGACCGTGTCCGGCACGCTGGTCCGCTACGACCGCACGCACGAACCCTTGCGTTTCGACGCGGCCGGCCAGAAGTTCGTGTCCGCGCAGTCGATCGGCAAGCCGCACGTGTTCGACGCGACGATCGACGTGAAGGCGGGCAACGAAGCCGCGTCGTTCCCGTTCGCCCGCGCCGACGGCGCGATCGCGCTGACCGATGCGCAGCTGGCGACCTCGAAGATCGCGCTCGCGAAGGCCGGCCCCGCGCAGATCGCGACACCGTTCCAGTTGCCGGGCGAGATCAAGTTCAACGAGGATCGCACCGCGCACGTGGTGCCGCGCGTGGCCGGCATCGTCGAGCAGGTGTCGGTGTCGCTCGGACAGAACGTCGCGAAGGGGCAGGTGCTGGCCGTGATCGCGAGCACCGATCTTGCCGACCGGCGCAGCGAGCTGCTGACGGCCGAGCGCCGGCTGTCGGGCGCACGCGCGACCTACGAGCGCGAACGCACGCTGTGGCAGGAGCGCATCTCGGCCGAGCAGGACTACCAGCAGGCGCAGGTGCAATTGCGTGAAGCCGAGATCGCCGTGCAGAACGCGCGGCAGAAGCTCGCGGCGCTGAACGCGCCGGTCGGCGCGGGTGCGCTGAACCGCTACGAACTGCGCGCGCCGTTCGCCGGCACGATCGTCGAGAAGCACGCGACGCCGGGCGAAGCGATCGCCGCCGATGCCAGCATGTTCGTGATCTCCGATCTGTCGACGGTGTGGGCCGAGATGGCCGTGCCGGCGCAGCGGTTGAACGACGTGCGGGTCGGCCGCGACGCGACGGTCGTCGCGACCGCGTTCGAATCGCGTTCGAGTGGCCCGATCGCGTACGTGGGTTCGCTGCTCGGCGAACAGACGCGCACCGCGCCGGCGCGTGTCGTGCTGCCGAACCCGGACGGCGTGTGGCGGCCCGGGATGTTCGTGAACGTATCGGTCGACGCGGGCAAGCAGGGCGTGCCGCTCGCGGTCGCAAGCGACGCGCTGCAGGACGTCGACGGCGCACCGTCCGTCTTCGTGCGCTCGCCGAAGGGTTTCGTCGCCCAGGCCGTCGAGACGGGGCGGCGCGACGAACGGGCGACCGAGGTGTTGAAGGGGCTCAAGCCGGGCCAGGAATACGCGGCGTCGAACAGCTTCGTGCTGAAGGCCGAACTCGGCAAGGGGAGTGCGGAACATGAATGAGCGCTACGTGTGTGCCGTTGCACGACTCGCGGCCCGCTATGCGGCCCGCTTTCCGGCCCGCCGCGTGACCGGCCGGGCGGCCCGTCCGTCGACGGTGACCGTGCCCCGTTTCAAGGAATCCCGTCATGTTTGAACGCCTGATCCGCTTTGCGATTGCGCACCGCTGGCTCGTGATGCTGGCGATCGCGGCCGTGGCCGCGCTGGGCGTGTTCAGCTACCAGAAGCTGCCGATCGACGCGGTGCCCGACATCACCAACGTGCAGGTCCAGATCAACACGTCCGCGCCCGGCTATTCGCCGCTCGAAGCCGAGCAGCGCATCACCTATCCGGTCGAAACCGTGATGGCCGGCCTGCCGGGCCTCGAACAGACGCGTTCGATCTCGCGCTACGGGCTGTCGCAGGTCACCGTGATCTTCAAGGACGGCACCGACATCTATTTCGCGCGGCAGCTCGTCAACGAGCGCATCCAGGAGGCGAAGGACAAGCTGCCGGCCGGCATCGCGCCCGCGATGGGGCCGACTTCTACGGGCCTCGGCGAGATCTACCTGTGGACCGTCGAGGCCGACGCGGCCGCGCGCAAGCCCGACGGCACGCGCTATACCGCGGCCGACCTGCGCGAGCTGCAGGACTGGATCGTCAGGCCGCAGCTCCGCAACGTGCGCGGCGTGACCGAGGTGAACTCGATCGGCGGCTACGTGAAGGAATACCGCGTCGCGCCGAACCCGGCGAAGCTGATGTCGTACGGGCTGACGCTCGCCGACGTCGTGCGCGCGCTCGAACGCAACAACGACAACGTCGGCGCCGGCTATATCGAGAAGCGCGGCGAACAGTATCTCGTGCGCGTGCCGGGCCAGGCGCGCACCGTCGACGACATTGCCAACATCGTGCTGACCAACGTCGGTGGCGTGCCGGTGCGGATGAAGGACGTCGGGCTGGTCGACATCGGTCGCGAGCTGCGCACCGGCGCGGCGACGTCGGACGGCGAGGAGGTCGTGCTCGGCACGGTCTTCATGCTGATGGGCGAGAACAGCCGCACGGTCGCGAAGGCCGTCGCCGCGAAGATGGACGACGTGAACCGCACGCTGCCGTCGGGCGTGAAGGCGATTCCCGTGTATGACCGCACGGTGCTCGTCGAGAAGGCCGTCGCGACGGTGAAGAAGAACCTGCTCGAAGGCGCGATCCTCGTGATTGCCGTGCTGTTCCTGTTCCTCGGCAACATGCGCGCCGCGCTGATCACCGCGCTCGTGATCCCGCTGTCGATGCTGATGACCTTCACCGGGATGGTCAACGCGAAAGTGAGCGCGAACCTGATGAGTCTCGGCGCGCTCGACTTCGGGATCATCGTCGACGGCGCGGTGGTGATCGTCGAGAACTGCGTGAGGCGGCTCGCGCATGCGCAGGCCGCTGCCGGCCGGCCGCTCACGCGCGACGAGCGTTTCGCCGAGGTGTTCGGCGCGTCGCAGGAAGCGCGCCGCGCGCTGATCTTCGGGCAACTGATCATCATGGTCGTGTACCTGCCGATCTTTGCGCTGACGGGCGTCGAAGGCAAGATGTTCCACCCGATGGCGATTACCGTCGTGATGGCGCTCGCGGCCGCGATGGTACTGACCGTCACGTTCATTCCGGCGGCTGTCGCGCTGTTCATCGGCGAGCGCGTCGAGGAGAAGGAGAACCGGCTGATGGGCTGGGCGCGGCGCGCGTACGAGCCGGTGCTCGCCGCGTTCATGACGCGCCCGGCGCGCGTGATGATCGGCGCGGGCGCGATCGTGCTCGTCACGCTCGGGCTTGCTACGCGGCTCGGCAGCGAGTTCATCCCGAGCCTCAACGAAGGCGACCTGGCCGTGTCCGCGCTGCGGATTCCCGGCACGAGCCTGTCGCAGTCGGTCGAGATGCAGAAGTCGATCGAGAAGACGCTGAAGGCGCGCTTCCCCGAGATCGACCGCGTGTTCGCGCGCACCGGTACGGCCGAGATCGCGGCCGACCCGATGCCGCCGAACCTGTCGGACGGCTACATCATGCTGAAGCCCGCCAACCAGTGGCCCGACC
Organism: Burkholderia sp. Ac-20349; assembly: GCF_017104865.1. Taxonomy (NCBI): domain Bacteria; kingdom Pseudomonadati; phylum Pseudomonadota; class Betaproteobacteria; order Burkholderiales; family Burkholderiaceae; genus Burkholderia; species Burkholderia sp. Ac-20349. The sequence continues at coordinate 41,758 of NZ_JAAGPM010000059.1, read as the reverse complement.
CGAAGAAGCCGCGCGACCAGCTCGTGCGCGAGATCGAGGCAGCGCTCGCCGAGCTGCCGGGCAACGCCTATGAGTTCTCGCAGCCGATCCAGCTGCGCTTCAACGAACTGATCTCGGGTGTGCGCAGCGACGTCGCCGTGAAGATCTTCGGCGACGACATGGCCTTGTTGAACCAGACCGGCGAGCAGATCGCGGCCGCGTTGCAGAAGGTGCCGGGCGCGTCCGAAGTGAAGGTCGAGCAGACCACCGGCCTGCCGGTGCTGACCGTCAACCTCGATCGCGACAAGCTCGCGCGCTACGGCGTGAGCGTGGCCGACCTGCAGGACTCGGTGGCCGCGGCCGTCGGCGGGCAGAAGGCCGGCACGCTGTTCCAGGGCGATCGCCGCTTCGACATCGTCGTGCGGTTGCCCGACGAGCTGCGCTCGGACATCGAGGCGATCAAGCGGCTGCCGATCGCGCTGCCCGCGCCGGCGGCCGGTGCCAGCGCACCGCTCGCGGCGGCGCCGTATGTGCCGCTCGCGGAGCTCGCGACGATCGACGTCGCGCCGGGCCCGAACCAGATCAGCCGCGAGGACGGCAAGCGGCGGGTGGTCGTCAGCGCGAACGTGCGCGGCCGCGACGTCGGCTCGTTCGTCGCCGATGCGCGCGAGCAATTGCAGCAGGACGTGCGCGTACCGGCCGGCTACTGGGTGTCGTGGGGCGGGCAGTTCGAACAGCTGCAAAGCGCGAGCGAGCGCCTGAAGCTGGTCGTGCCGCTCGCGCTGTTCATGGTGTTCGTGCTGCTGTTCGTGATGTTCAACAATGTGAAGGACGGGCTGCTCGTGTTCACCGGCATTCCGTTCGCGCTGAGCGGCGGCGTGGTGTCGCTGTGGCTGCGCGGGATTCCGCTGTCGATCACGGCGGCGGTCGGCTTCATCGCGCTGTCGGGCGTGGCCGTGCTCAACGGGCTCGTGATGATCTCGTTCATCCGCAACCTGCGCGACGAAGGGATGCCGCTCGAGGCCGCCGTGCGCGACGGCGCGCTCACGCGGCTGCGGCCGGTGCTGATGACCGCGCTCGTCGCGTCGCTCGGCTTCCTGCCGATGGCGTTCGCGACCGGCACCGGCGCCGAGGTGCAGCGCCCGCTCGCGACGGTCGTGATCGGCGGTATCCTGTCGTCCACGGCGCTGACGCTGCTGGTGCTGCCCGTGCTGTACCGCGTGAGCCATGCGGTGTCGTGGCGCGAGGCGTTGCGCGGCGGCTTCGGCTCGGGCGTGCTGCGCCGTCTGGGTTTCTTCAAGGGTAATGCGTGATGCGAATTCTGATTGTCGAAGATGAACCGAAGACGGGCGCGTACCTGCGCAAGGGGCTGACGGAGGCCGGCTATGTCGTCGACTGGGTCGAGGACGGCATCACGGGCCAGCACCAGGCCGAGACGGAGGAGTACGACCTGCTCGTGCTCGACGTGATGCTGCCCGGGCAGGACGGCTGGACGCTGCTGCAGAACCTGCGGCGCAGCAAGTCGACGCCCGTGCTGTTCCTGACCGCGCGCGACGACGTCGGCGATCGCGTGAAGGGGCTCGAACTCGGCGCCGACGACTACCTCGCGAAGCCGTTCGACTTCGTCGAGCTGACCGCGCGCATCAAGTCGATCCTGCGGCGCGGCCAGCCGCGCGATTCGAACACGCTGCGCGTGGCCGACCTCGAGCTCGACCTGACGCGCCGCAAGGCCACGCGGCAGGGCGACACGATCCTGCTGACCGCGAAGGAATTCGCGCTGCTGTGGCTGCTGATGCGTCGCGAGGGCGAGATCCTGCCGCGCGCGACGATCGCGTCGCAGGTGTGGGACATGAACTTCAACAGCGACACGAACGTCGTCGATTCGGCGATCCGGCGCCTGCGCTCGAAGATCGACGACGCGTACGACCCGAAGCTGATCCACACCGTGCGCGGGATGGGCTACGTGCTCGAGGCGCGCGGCGGCAGCACGACATGATCGCGCGCCTGCTGCCGCGCACGCTGCGCGGACGCCTGACCGCGCTGATCATCCTGTCGACGTCGGTGATCCTCGCGTCGAGCGGCGTCGCGCTGTACGAGGCGCTGAGCAATCGCGTCGAAACGACGGCGGCCGAGCAGATGGCCGGGATTTCCGCCGCGCTGGGTGCGCACCTGGCCGAAGCCCGTTCGACGGCCGACGTCGCGCGCAACACCGATATCTGGATCGACCAGCTGCACGGCCATCCGAACATGGATCTCTCGATCTACGATGCCACGGGTACGCGGCTGGTCGGCACGCCCGGTTTCCGCCCGTATGGGCCGCTGATGTCGCTGGATGCGGGGCGCGTGCCGGTCGGCGTCGCGCCACCCGGCGCGCGGCACCAGTATCTGGTGACGAATGTGCCGCTGGCCGGTGGGGGCGCAGGGGGTCCCGTGGTGCGCGTCGTGGTGCAGTACGACCGCAGCGCCGACGTGCTGTTGCTGCGCACGCACGCCTATACGATCGTCGTGATCGAGGTGTTCGGCGTGGTGCTTGCGGCGGCGATCGCGTACGGCATCGCGGCGCTCGGGCTGAGCCCGCTGCGGCGGTTCGCGGCGCGTGCCGAGCAGATGTCGACGAGCCGGCTCGCCCATCCGCTGCCGGCGCTCGACACGGCCGGCGAGCTGAAGGAGCTCGAGCATGCGTTCAACGGCATGCTCGAGCGGCTGAACGAATCGTTCACGCGGCTGAGCCAGTTCTCGTCGAATCTCGCGCACGACATGCGCACGCCGCTCACGAACCTGCAGGCGGCTGCGCAGGTCGTGCTGTCGCAGCCGCGCAGTGCAGACGAATACCGGAACGTGATCGAGTCGAGCATCGACGAATACCAGCGGCTGTCGCGGATGATCGAGGACATGCTGTTTCTGGCGCGCTCGGAACAGGCCGGCACGTCGATCGACGTGCGGCGGCTGGATGCGGCGGAGGAGGCCGGCCGTGTCGCCGGCTACTACGAGCCACTGGCCGAGGATGCGGGCGTGCAGGTGAAGGTCGACGGCCACGCGTGGGTCGATGCCGATCTGACGCTGTACCAGCGCGCACTGAGCAATCTGCTGTCCAACGCGCTGAGGTACGCGCCGCGCGGCAGCGTCGTGACGATCGACTGTGTGGACCAGGGCGGCGCGACGACGATCGCCGTGTCGGATACGGGGCCCGGCATCGCCGCGGAGCATGTCGGGCGGATCTTCGAGCGCTTCTATCGCGTCGATCCGTCGCGGCACAATTCGGCGTCGGGGACGGGGCTTGGCCTTGCGATCGTCCGGTCGATCATGGACAACCACGGCGGCGAATGCGGCGTCGACAGCGACCCGGGCCGGCGCACGACGTTCTGGCTGCGCTTTCCGCGACGGCCGGCCGAGCTGAAACGGCCGGCGGCCATCAGTACCTGACACCGCGGGCGGACCCGCCCGCGCGTTCGCCATGAGGCGGCCGCGCGCGGCGCGCTGCCTGCGGTCGCGTACCCGAGCGTCATTGCTGCGCAGTCAGGTTGTCGTGGTTGTCGGTCTGCGGCTTCCTCTCGCCGCCATGCACCGAAATCCCGTGAAGCTCCTTGTTGCGCGCGACGAGGTCGCCGGTCGGCGGGTACTGCGTCTTGCTCACCGGCACGACGCCGTCGTGCTGCGCCTGCTTCAGTTCATTGACGACCTGCGTGCGGGTCTTGCCCTGCGTTTGCGTCTGCGCGAATGCGGCCTGCGTGGCCATGCCGAGCGACAGCGTGGCGGTGACGAACAGTGCTGCGAGTTTTGCGGTTTTCATCGAGTGCTCTCCTTGATCGGGGCCGCCGGGTGGCGAACCGTGGACCCAGTATGCGAAAGCAGCCGTGCGTGATCGTGATCGCGAGATGAAAAATGTGTCAGATTGCGTGATGCGGAGATGCGTCGACAGGATGCGACCGACATGACGCAAGCGTCATGTTCGCGTCATGGGTGCGATGTGCGGGAAGCGGAACATGAAGTCTGCCGATGGTCGACGTGGCCGACGGCATTCACGCCGTTCGCGACATCGGTATCGAAAGCGGGCGGCCTTGTTCAGACTTTCCTTCCGGACCGAAAAGTGCATCGTCCCGCCATTCGCCTAGCCTTGATCGCAGTCCTGATCGTCCCGTTGTTCGCCGGCTGCGCATCGACACGTTCCGGCACCACGCCAACCGCGCAGACCGCACCGGCCGCCGCAAAGAAGCCGGTGCCGGCCGACCTCATGCCTGGCGAGCAGATCGACTATGCCGGGCATCGCTGCGGCAATCCGAACCTGTATGTGAAAACGCATAACTGCCTGTTTCCACAGCGCAATTCAACGCCCTGATCATCGGGGTGCAACCAAAAAAGAAGCCCGGCACTCGACGTGTCCGGGCCTAACGCGTGACGTGCCGTGCGGCAGCGACCCGCTTGCGTGGTCTGGAACGGGCGCTGCCCGTCACGTCTTCGATCGTAGCGATACGACGCTTCGCGAACCTGATTGGAACATGAAATTTTCGTCACGTGGCGCGCGTATCGCCGCCGCGCTCAGAACCGGTGGCGCAGCCCGAGATTGACGATGCCCTGCGTGCGCGTGCCGCCATAGCCATAGGAACCGATCGACGCCTGCGCCGTTTGCGTGCCGCCGTCGAGCGTGCGTTGCTCGCCGTTCGCGCGTTGCCATGCCCCGACCGCGTAGAGATCGGTGCGCTTCGACAGCACGTAATCGGCGCCGGCCGACACCTGATGGTAGGTCGCGCTCGTATCGCCGCGGGCGCGCGTGTAGCTGTAGCCGACGCCGACGAGCAGGCTGGGCGTTGCCTGGTAGTTGAAGAAACCGCGCGCGGTGTCGTACTTCTGCGTGCTGCGAAACGCGGACATCGCATCGGCCTTGTACAGCGCATTGCTGTAGTCGATGCCGACCGCGAACGGCGCGAAGCTGTAGCGCAACGCGCCGCGCGCGATGCCGATCGATTTCGCCGAGATGTAGCCGCCGTTGACCAGCGAACCGTCGAACGTGCCGTCGGAGGTGCCGTTCCAGCCGGTGCGGATGCCGTTGGCGAGCGACGAACGATTGGCCGCGCAGTAATAGCCGCCAGCCACGTCGACCGGCCCGTTGCTGTACGACAGGCCGGCCGACCAGGTTTGCCCGGCGCCGCTCTTGCCGGCCACGCCGCCGAGTGCGTACATGCCGACGAACTGGAATCCGTTGATCATCGGCGACGTGTATTTCACCGCGTTGTCGGTGCGCGACGACGTGTCGTAGTTGTCGACGTCGCCGGGTGTCGCGTAGACGCTGCCGAAGTAGAAGTCGCCGGTGACCGGCCATGCGACATCCGCGAGCGCGTCGTACTGGCGGCCGAGCGTCAGCGTGCCCCAGCGCGCGCTTTCCAGGCCGACGAATGCCTGCCGGCCGAACATCCGGTTGCCTTGCCCGAGCGCGCCGGTATTCGGATTGAAGCCGTTTTCCAGCGTGAAGATCGCCTTCAGCCCGCCGCCCAAGTCTTCCGCGCCCTTCACGCCGAAGCGATTGCCGAGCAGGTTGCCATTGCCGAGGCCGACGAGATTCTTGCCCTGCGCGTTCGCGTTCCATACATAAGTCAGCGACGTATCGAACAGGCCGTATAGCGTGACTTCCGACGCATGTGCCGCGTGAGTGGCCGCGAGCAGCGCACCCGACATCATGGCGAGCCGAACTGGAGTTTTCATGGTGTGCCCCTGGAGTTCAAGATGATCGTTTTGTGCATCGCTCAATTCCGGCGCCGCGTGCTTGTCCGGCGGGCGGGAAATATCGCGATCGCGTTGCCGATTCTGGAAAGCGGTTGAATCGTGAAGGTGAGGGACAAATGAGAAAAATGTCATCGCCGCGTCACGAGCGCAGAAACGCGTGAAGAATGTTCATTCGCAGTGCGATGCAGAAGATGTCTCGGTGGTGACGAAACGGTCATGCGGCAATCACGATTCCGCACCGCCGCCGGATCAAAGTGAAGGCTCCTGTCTCGGATCTACATCAAGGAGCAAACGACATGAACATTCCGCGACCGATGATCGTCGTCGCCGCCGCCGCACTGTCGATGGCGGCGCTCTCGCAAGCGATGGCCGCACCGCAGAAGACCCGGCAGGAAGTCCTTCAGGAACTGGTGCGGGCGCGTCACGACGGCGTGATCCCGAGCCCGAATCACGACTACCCGGCGAGCCCGGCCGCCGTCGCGCGCAACCAGGAAATCCATCGCGCGACGGTGCATCGCGGCGAGACGGCGCCGCTGGTCGATGCGCACGACAACCGGTTTGCGGTGCGTTGATCGTTCATTCGCGGCTGACCGGTGCGGTGCCCGTCGGCCACACCCCACGAGAAGAGGAGCGTGCCATGCGCAATGTTGCGAAAGGAATCGTGCTCGCGGCGTGCCTGATGTCGACGGCCGCGATGGCGGCCGGCTGGCCGGAACGTGCGCTGTCGCACGCGTCGGCGCATGATGTCGGCCGGCGCACGAACGAACGGATGCGCTGCGAGTTTGCGGCCGTGCCGGCCGGCGAGTGGAGCGCGACGTTCACGCGCGGTCAATGCGAGGTCGACGACGGCCGGCTGACGTTCGTGCCGGCCGATGCCGGCGGCGGATCGGCCGTCGCGGAGAGGCGAATCCTGCTCGGCGAAATCCGCAGCGCGTCGCATCAGTCGCGCAAGCTGAAGGAGCAGCTGCAACTGACGACACGCGACGAAGTGATCGCGCTGAACGTGCTGACCGACGACGGCAGCCGCAAGTCGCGCGAGCATGCGATCGACCTGTGGGCCGCGCTGCGCAACGAAGGCGTGACGCCCGTCAACGGCACGCGCATCGTCGAACCGTATCCGACCGGCGCGACGACGTGGTAGCCGGTGCGCGGCTGTGCGCGGCTTATCCGGCCTTCACCGATCCTTCGATCAGGAAGAACACGATGAAGCCGATGAAGAACGCGGCTGTCGCGAACGGTGTTTCGGGGACCTCGTGCGCTTCGACCAGCAGTTCTTCGGTGACGAGGTACAGCAGCGCGACGGTGCCCAGCCCGAGCAGCGCCGCGTAGAGATTGGCCGGAAGCCCGGCGAACGCCGCGTTACCGGCCACGGCCGCGATGCTCAATAGCGCCGCGAGCCCGACCGGTACGACGATCGACAGCATGCGGCCGACGCCGGCGGCCGCGAGCGCCGCGCTGACCGACAGTGCGAGGAACAGCACCTCGAGCGTCAGCGCGACGGTCAGGATGATGCCGCTTTCGTCGCTCGCGGAGAACGCGATGCCGAGCACGAGGCCGTCGACGACGAGATCGATCGCGGTGACGATGATCAGGCTCACGGGCAACTGCGCTGCCTCGAAGCGCGTCTCGATCGTGCCCGACAGCGCACGGATCGCGAGCATCAGCGCGATGCCGAGCACGAAGCCGACGACGACCGGAAACAGCGCATGCGCGCGATCCTGCGGCAACAGTTCGAGTGCGGCGGCCGAGAACACGATGCCGCCGGTGAAATGCTGGATGACGCTCGACGTTTTCGGGCCGGGGGCGCGCCATGCCGCTGCGAGGGCCCCGAAACAGGCCGCCAGCACGGGCGGTAACGTGAGCAGCGCGAGCTTCGCGGTCGGTGTCATGAGGCCTCTCTGACGGTTGGCGTACCGCAGCAGGGCCGGCGTCTGGCTACTCGGCTGCCTGATGCGGTTCGTACACGCCGGGCGGTGCCCCGGCTTCAACCGGGGATTGAACACCTTGAAGCCGCTTCAAGGTCAACCCATTCGATGCCGGGCGCACCGGCAAGCCGGCGCGCCGGTGCCGGTCAAAGCTGCGCGAGCGCCTGGTCGAGATCGGCGAGCAGGTCGTCGATATGCTCGATGCCGATCGACAGCCGTACCGTTTCTTCCTTCACGCCGGCCTTCGCGAGTTCGGCCGGCGACAGTTGCCGGTGCGTCGTCGATGCCGGGTGCGTCGCGAGCGATTTCGTGTCGCCGATGTTGACGAGCCGCGTGAACAGTTTCAGCGCGTCCTGGAACTTCGCACCGCCGTCGCGACCGCCCTTCACGCCGAACGTCAGGATGCCCGGCGCGCGGCCCGACAGGTAACGCGCGACGAGCGCATGGTCGGGATGATCGGGCAGGCCCGCGTAGTTCACCCACTCGACGTTTTCGTGGCGTGCGAGATGCTGCGCGATTTTCAGCGCGTTGTCGGTGATCCGCTCGACGCGCAGCGCCAATGTTTCGATGCCTTGCAGGATCTGGAACGCATTGAACGGCGAGATCGCCGCGCCCATGTTGCGCAGCGGCACCACGCGCGCGCGGCCGATATAGGCGGCCGGCCCGAACGCTTCCGTATAGACGACGCCGTGATAGCTGACGTCGGGCTGGTTCAGCCGCTTGAAGCGGTCCGCATGCTCGGCCCACGGGAACTTGCCCGAATCGACGATCGCGCCGCCGAGGCTCGTGCCGTGCCCGCCGAGATACTTCGTCAGCGAGTGGACGACGATATCCGCGCCGTGCTCGAACGGGCGCAGCAGGTACGGCGACGGCACCGTGTTGTCGACGATCAGCGGGATCCCGTGGCGATGCGCGACTTCCGCGAGCGCGGCGATGTCGGTGACGTTGCCGAGCGGATTGCCGACCGATTCCGCGAAGATCGCCTTCGTGCGCGCGTCGATCAGCGGTTCGAACGACGCGGGGTCGCGCGGATCGGCGAAGCGCGTGGTGATCCCGTATTGCGGCAGCGTATGCGCGAACAGGTTGTAGGTGCCGCCGTACAGCGAACTCGCGGACACGATGTTGTCGCCGGCTTCCGCGATCGTCTGGATCGCATACGTGACGGCCGATTGCCCCGAGGCGAGCGCGAGCGCGCCGATGCCGCCCTCGAGTGCGGCGATCCGCTGCTCGAGCACGTCCGTCGTCGGATTCATGATCCGCGTGTAGATGTTGCCCTGCACCTTCAGGTCGAACAGGTCGGCGCCGTGCTGCGTGTCGTCGAATGCGTACGCAACGGTCTGGTAGATCGGTACGGCGACCGCGCGCGTGGTCGGGTCGGGACGATAACCGCCGTGCACGGCGATGGTTTCGAGACGCCAGTTCGAAGAGGCCTGATCGGTCATGGGTGCTCCGTGTGTTGTTGTGGTGGTCGAGCGATTATAGGAGCACGCGCGCGACGGCTCTTAGAACGAATGGTTTGTTGCTTATGGCCGGGTGCCGCATAAAATGCCTGTTCCGCAAACAAGGGGTGCGCGATGAATCAGGATCATTGGAACCAGGTGGATGCGTATTTCTCCGCGACGCTCGTGCCGTCCGACGACGCGCTCGACGCCGCGCTGGCGGCGAGCGACGCGGCCGGGCTGCCCGCGATCAACGTCGCGCCGAACCAGGGCAAGCTGCTGCAAGTGCTCGCGACGATCCGCGGCGCGCGCCGGATCCTCGAAGTCGGCACGCTCGGCGGCTACAGCACGATCTGGCTCGCGCGCGCGTTGCCGCCGGGCGGCACGCTCGTGACGCTCGAACTGAATCCCGAACACGCGAAGGTCGCGACGCAGAACATCGCGCGTGCCGGGTTCGCGGAGGCCGTGACGGTGGTGGTGGGCAGCGCGAAGGACAGCCTCGCGCGGCTCGTCGACGCGGGTGGAGCGCCGTTCGATTTCATCTTCATCGATGCCGACAAGGACAACAACCCGGTCTATCTCGACGCGGCGCTGAAGCTGTCGCGGCCCGGCACGGTGATCGTCGTCGACAATGTCGTGCGCGCCGGGCGCGTGGCCGATCCGGACAATCGCGAGCCCGACGTGGTCGGCGTGCGCGACGGGTTCGCGCGTCTCGTGGCCGCCCCGAACGTCACGACCACGGCCGTGCAGACGGTCGGGCAGAAGGGCTGGGACGGGTTCTCGATCTCGATCGTCGGCGCGTAACGGGGTGCGTCAGCGCGGGCTGGCTGCCGCGTCGGCCCGTCGATACAGGCGTGGCCACTGATCGTCGAACAGGCCGTTGCAGGTGCCGTGCGTGGCGATATCGCTGAGCATGAAGTGCCGGCCGTCGAAGATCCACGTGGCGGTCGAGCCGCAATCGCCGGCACTGCGCAGCTTGACCTTGCTCGACAGCATCGCGCCGATCGTGGCGTAGCCGGCGTCGGTCAGTTCGTTCGCGAATGACGCCGAATCGAGCCCGGCATTCGCGTTCTCGCCGAAATTCATCGCCGTCGGCGTGAACGGTGCCGTCCGTCGCACGCGGTACCACAGGTCGGTGTGGTTATACTGGCTGCTGGTCTGGCACGGAATCGAGACGAGCGCCTCGTCGGCGGAGATCGCATAGGCGAACGACGCCTTCCTGCGATCGCTGGCGGACATTTCGTCTTCGACGTCGGCCGCACATTGCTTCACGTCGCTGCCGAATTTCGCGAGCACCGCGTCGACGAGCGGGCCCTGCTCGGCGGCCGACACGGCGCCGCCCGGCAGCGGCGCCGGCACGACGGCGGGCGGTAGTGCCGGTGCGGCCGGCACCGACGACGCGGGCCGGGTGCCGGGGTGCAGCAGCGCCGTGACCGTGCCGACGCGGCCCTGCGTGTCGTCGATCAGCAGCAGCGCGGCGCTCAATCCCGACAACGGTGTGCGGGCGGTATGTTCCGACGCGGGATCGCCGAAGCTCAGCAGTTGCCCGTTGCGCGACGCGGCGAGCCAGGCGGCCACCGTGGCCGGATCGCTGGTCCGCATCCGGGCACGCGTCCAGAACGAGGGCGCGTCGTTCTTGTCGCCGGACGGCTGCCATTGTGCGGGCGCCGCATCGAACGGCCGGCCGTCGACGCGTGCGGTGCGCAGGTCCAGCGGCACCGTCGCGTAGAGGTCGAGCGAGGCTTGTGCGTCCGGGCCGGCATCGCGCGTCACGCGCAGGATGACGCGCGTGCGTGCGTCGTCGATATCGTCCGTGTGGCTTTCGGCAATGCAACGGTTGCTGTTGTCGCAGACGACCGACCAGTTCTTGAAGTTGCGCTCGACCGGCGGCCGCGCGAGCGGGCGAGCCTGGGCAACGATCGGGGAAACGGCGAGGAGGGCGGCGATGGCGAGCGAAAGGCGGTGCGACATGACGGTTCGGATCGGCTGTGGATGGGCGGGCGGAAGACGTCGGACTGCAAGCGCATCGTCAGCAAGCGGGGCAGGTCGAGGGCTGCGGCGCATGCGGCGGCGCGCGTGACCGAACGGCATCGAGTATACCGCCGCAATGCGTTGCGATCGCGACGACGACGCGTAGTGTGCGGGCACGGACATTGCTGCCCGGTATGGGTCGGACAAGTAAGGGTGCAAAAAAACGGCGCGATCCCCGCAGGTATCGCGCCGTTCGCTTTTCATCGACCGTCGACCACGTCGCGCAGGAACGCGTCGAGCATCGCCACGTCGCCCCACGGCCGCTTGTATTCGCGATCGTGTTCGGCATCGGCGAGCATCGTCTCGACGAGCGCGTGGATCGCCGGCCGGCGCGGCCCGTATTCGCTTTCGTTCGCGCTCATCTTCAGCGCGAGCAACGCGTCGAGCTCCGCGCGCACCGCCGGCTCATGCACGGTGCCGTCGACGAGATCCACGAAGCGCATCGGCGGCATCCCGAGCCCCGAGTCGATCCAGCGTACCGCGAGCAGCGGCCGCAGCACGTACAGGTACTTCTTGTAACGCACCGTGTCGCCTTGCAGATAGCCGCGAAAGTTCTTCTTCGCCATCGCGAGGTAGTGATGACGCCCGCGCACCGGCGAGAAGAACGCCGACGCCAGCGACCTGAGCCGCGGCGCCCAGCGTGCGTCTTCGCGATACACGACGGGCGAGTCGAGCCATTCGAGCAGCGTCGGGTTCGAGCGGCGCAGCAGTTGCAGCGCCTTGCGCAGTTCCCAGCCGCTGACGTCGAGCTCGTCGTCGAGCGGCCGCTCGATCACGTCGCGTTGCGGTTCGACGCTCAGGTACCAGTCGCGTCGGTGCGCATACACGAAGCGCACGTCGTAATCGCTGTCGGGCGATGCGAAGCCCCAGCCGCGGCTGCCCGATTCGCACGCGAACAGCACGCTCACGTCGTGGCGTCGCTCGACTTCCGCGAGCTCCGCCATCACGCGCGCCCGCACGGCCGGGTCGACCGGATGCGCGCTGCGCACGGTCGTCAATTTTTCCGTTTTCATTATTGTCGTTTCCCTTTCGTTGTGCGCGGCCGCCGGCCATCGGCCGCGCACCGCGCTATCCTTTCACGCACACCACCTGGCGCAGCGTGTGCACCACTTCGACGAGGCTGCGCTGGGCCGCCATCACCGCGTCGATGTCCTTGTAGGCCATCGGGATTTCGTCGACGACGCCCGCGTCCTTCCGGCATTCGACGCCCTGGGTTGCCTTGACCTGGTCGTCGACCGTGAAGCGGCGCTTCGCTTCGGTACGGCTCATCGTCCGGCCTGCGCCGTGGCTGCACGAGCAGAAGCTGTCCGGGTTGCCGAGCCCGCGCACGATGAAGCTCTTCGCGCCCATCGAACCCGGAATGATCCCGAGCTGCCCCTTCTGCGCGGACACCGCGCCCTTGCGCGTCACGAGCACGTCTTCGCCGAAGTGGCGTTCGCGCTGCACGTAGTTGTGGTGGCAGTTCACCGCGTGTTCGTCGACCGAGAACGGCTTCGCGATCACGCCGCGCGCCGCGCCGATCACCGCATCCATCATGGCCTGCCGGTTGCGGCGCGCGTAGTCCTGCGCCCAGCCGACCGCTTCGACGTAATCGTCGAAGTGCCGGCTGCCCTCGGTGAAATACGCGAGGTTGCGATCCGGCAGGTTCGCGATGTGCTGCCGCATGTCGGCCTGCGCGAGTTCGATGAACAGGCTGCCGATCGCGTTGCCGACGCCGCGCGAGCCGCTGTGCAGCATGAACCACACGTGGTCCGCTTCGTCGACGCACACTTCGATGAAGTGGTTGCCGGTGCCGAGCGTGCCGAGATGCGCGTAGTGGTTCGTCTTTTCCAGCTTCGGATACTTGTCGACGATCCGCTGGAAGCCCGGTTGCAGCGACTTCCACGATTCGGTCACGGCGGCCGGCGTGCGGTCGCCCCATGCGCCCGGATCGCGGCGGCCCGGCGCGCGGCCGTGCGGCACCGCGCGTTCGATCGCACTGCGCAGACCCGCGAGCGAATCCGGCAGGTCGGACGCCGTCAGCGTCGTGCGCGCGGCCATCATCCCGCAGCCGATGTCGACGCCGACCGCGGCCGGGATGATCGCGCCCTTCGTCGGGATCACGCTGCCGATCGTCGAGCCCTTGCCGAGGTGGACGTCCGGCATCACCGCGACGTGGCTGAAGATGAACGGCATCTGCGCGGTGTTGCGCAGTTGCGCGCGCGCTTCGTCTTCGACGGCGACGCCTTGCGTCCACATCTTCACCGGCTTGCCGTTGGCCAGTTCCATTACCTGGTAATCCATGTCAGTCATTTGCTTCACCTGATTCATTCGTTCGTCTGGCGCGGCACACGTGTGCCGCGCCGTTTGATGCATTACGCACCCTTGATGCTGACGAGTCCGTTCAGCACCTGGTCGAGACCGCCGAACACCGAGATGCGGTCGATCCGTTCCGCGACGCGCTCGAGCGTTTCCAGCTCCTTGAGCCGCAGCGCGGTCGGGTTTTCTTCCATCACCTTCGCGGTGTTCAGCAGCGAACGCGTGGCCGCGGTTTCCTCGCGGCGGCGAATCACGTTCGCCTGCGCGGACTTTTCCGCTTCGACCACCTGCGCAAGAATCGTCTTCATGTCGCCCGGCAGCACGATATCCTTCACGCCGACGCTGCGCACCTCCACGCCCGAATGGCCGAGGCGATCACGCACCTGTGCGATCACGACGTCGTCGATCGACTGCTTGTCCTCCAGCAGCTCGTCGAGCGAACGCGTGCCGACCGCCGATCGCAGTGCGAACTGCAGCTCGCGATACAGGTGTTCGACCGGCTTCTGCAGCTGGCCGAACGCATGCAGCACGTCCGCATAGCACCACGTCGCCGACAGGTTCAGCCGCAGCGCGACCTTGTCGCGCGTCAGGATTTCCTGTCCGCCGACTTCGATCGCCTGCAAACGCAGGTCGACGAGTTCGACCGTGACGTCGCGGTTGAAGCGCCAGAACGCCGAAGTGCCCGCGTCCAGCAACCGCTCGATCTTGCCGTCGATCTTCAGCACGCCGACGTGGTACGCCGGCACCTGCGCCAGCAGCACGCCCGTCAGGCCCGCCACACCGCGCGCCCGCAGTGCCGGTTGCGCGATGCGCTTCACGAGCGCGGCCGGCAGCATGCTGTCCTGCGCGAGATCGACGCGTTCGAGTCGGTGCGTGGCCAGGCCGCGCCAGTACAGCCGGCGCGTGCCCGGCGCCAGGATCTCGACGAGCACGTCGTCTTCGTAGCGCAGGCCGGCTTCATCGTCGGCGAGATCCATCGCGACGAAGTGCCGGGCGAGCACGTCCGGTGCGTCGTGACGCAGGTAATTGGCCAGTGCCGTGTCGGCGAGCGGCGCGTCGAGACGCGCGGTCTGCACCGACAGGCGCTTGAACGGATCGAAGGCCTTGAACACGCCCGGTTCCAGCACCTTCACGAAATCGCCCTCATTCATCAGCAGCGCGCGTTCGTTCTTTTTCACGACATGTCGCATCCACATATTCTTGTCCTTTTCTTCAATGACCGCCGGGTGACGCGCATCGTGCGGATCGCGGGGCGACGCAACCGGGCGGGCGGCGCGCTGGCCCGGCGTCGAAGGGCACGGCGACACATCCTGCATCGCGTCGTCGTGCGCCTTCGCGCGGGCCGTGCGGCCGTCCGGCCGATCGCGCGGAACCGCAACCGGTCCGACGCGCGGCGGGCCTTGCGGCCCGCACCGGCGGGTACTGCTTCTATCAACAGACTGTCGTTACGGACAGTGTTCGAGCGGGATTCGAACCCGCCACCGGCCGGCTTTCGCCGGCTGCTCCACCTGGCTGAGCTTCCGAACAATGGGCGCCCCGGGATTCGAACCCGGACGAAGCATCCTGGCGCGCGCCCGTTTGCCTTCATCTGTCCATGGCGGCATGCGCTGCCGCAACGAACCAAGTTCGGCGGCGGCGCACCAGCAGGGCTTGTTGAACCCTGGCTCGCGGGCCAGCGGGACATCCGGCGCTTTCTATTTAGCGAGGAGCGTGCCAGTGGGTGCGTTTTGGTTTCGAATATTTTTTAAGCGTTTGAAAATAAAGGGGATTTATTTGTGATGGCGGGTTGGGTGTCGATGCTTCTTGCATCGTGTCGCCGCGAAAATCCGATACAATCAGATCGCTTCTTATCCTATGAGATAAACATGCGAAAGACTGTCGCCATCGGCTTTCTCGGCACCGTGCTCGATCAGGGCGGCCGCGCGCCGCGCCGTTACCGCAAATGGCGGCCGACGATTTCGCTGTGCGAGCAGCCCGAGCTGCCGATCGACCGGCTCGAACTGCTGCACTCGCTGGACTACACGCGTCTCGCCAACCAGGTGCGGGACGATCTCGCGCGACTGTCGCCGCAGACCGACGTGCGGCTCACGCCGGTCACGCTCCACGATCCCTGGGATTTCGAGGAGGTCTATGCGACGCTGCACGACTATGCGCGTGCGTATCCGTTCGACCTCGAACACGAGGATTACCTGATCCACATCACGACCGGCACGCACGTCGCGCAGATCTGCTGGTTCCTGCTGGCGGAAGCGCGCTACCTGCCCGCGCGACTCGTGCAGACGGGGCCGCCGAAGCAGACCGACGAGGGACCGAGCGGGCCGGGCACGATATCGGTGATCGATCTCGACCTGTCGCGCTACAACCGGATCGCGCAGCGCTTCACGCGCGAGCGCGACGAAACCGTGTCATTCCTGAAGGCTGGCATTGCGACCCGCAACGCACGCTTCAATGCGTTGATCGAGCAACTGGAGCGCGTGGCCGTGCGTTCGCGCGCGCCGATGCTGCTGGTCGGGCCGACGGGCGCCGGCAAGTCGTTTCTCGCGAAGCGCGTGTACGAGCTGAAGCGCGGCCGCCATCGGCTCGCGGGGCCGTTCATCGAGATCAACTGCGCGACGCTGCGCGGCGACGCGGCGATGTCGACGCTGTTCGGTCACGTGAAGGGCGCGTTCACGGGCGCGCAGACGGCGCGGGCCGGGCTGCTGCGCGCGGCGGACGGCGGCCTGCTGTTTCTCGACGAGATCGGCGAACTCGGGCTCGACGAACAGGCGATGCTGCTGAAGGCGATCGAGGAAAAGCGCTTCCTGCCGGTCGGCGCGGACGTCGAGGCGACCAGCGATTTCGAGCTGATCGCGGGCACGCACCGCGACCTGCGGCAGATGGTGGCCGCCGGCACGTTCCGCGAGGATCTCTACGCGCGGATCAACCTGTGGACATACGAATTGCCGGGGCTGGCCGAGCGCCGTGAGGACATCGAACCGAACCTCGAATTCGAACTCGACCGTTTCGGCCGCGAGCAGGGCGAGCAGGTACGGTTCAACGTCGAGGCGAAGCGGCGCTATCTCGCGTTCGCCGCGTCGCCGCGCGCGGCGTGGGCCGGCAACTTCCGCGAGCTGTCGGCATCGGTCACGCGGATGGCGACGCTGGCCGATGCGGGGCGGATCACCGAGGCGCTCGCCGAACAGGAAGTCGAACGGCTGACGCGCACGTGGTCGTCGCCGGGCGGCGCGGGTGCGTCCGATGCCTGCGTCGACGCGGTGTTCGGCGCGCGTGCGGCGGAACTCGACCTGTTCGACCGCGCGCAGCTCGAACGCGTGCTCGACGTGTGCCGCGTGTCGGCCAGCCTGTCGGAAGCCGGGCGCACGTTGTTCGCGGTATCGCGGCAGAGCAAGAAGCAGCCGAACGATGCGGACCGGCTGCGCAAGTATCTCGCGCGGTTCGGGCTGGAGTGGGAAGGCGTGCGGCAGGCGCTCGACGGGGTGCGGTGAAGGGCCGGTAGGGGTGATGCCTCAACGGCGGCCGGCGTTCACGTGTGCCGTATCGTGTGCGAAAACTTCAGGAGCGTTGTGTTGATCGAGATTCCTTCGACTGTCAGGCCGCTATTCGTCGCGGCCGGTTGGCGCGGCGATGCAGAGGGCCGGGTGTCGTCGCACGATGGCGACCATCCGGGCGACACGATCCTGCGCGCGTTCGACGGGTTGATCGTGGGAACGGATCGCGCCGATCGCCGCGGGGAAACCTGCGCGCGGATGGGGCTCGCGTTTCATCCGCTGGCACACCAGGATCGCCAGATTGCCGCGTGGGAACAGGCGCTCGGGACGACGATGATCGGCGTCGCCGAGGACGATCTCGGGTACGTCGAGTTTTATGTCGATGCGCAGGGGCGTGTGTTCGCGACGAACTGCGTGGTCGACGGCGTGTATCTGTGCGGATTCACGTTCGGCGAAGCGGTCGAGCGGACGTTGTGCGGGCGGGTCGCGATTCCGCTATTGCTCGACGAACGCGCGACGATCGCCTATTACGGCGGGGATCTGACGAGCGACGATCCCCGCGTGATGACGGCCGCGCAGCTCCTGGCCGGGCGCGACGGTTAGCGGCCGCGCCGTGATGCGGAGGCTCGTCCGGCCGTCCTTCAGCCGGCCGCGGCTGCCTGCCGGAACGGCGCGAGGAATGCCCATTCCGGTTGCGCCGCCGCGACATCCGCGAGCCCGCGCGCGAACGCGTGCGCCGGCAGCCACGGATACCCGAACGCCGCGTGCAGCGCATCGAGTTTCGCCGACTGCGGATCGTCGATCGTATCCATTCGTGCGATATGAATATGCAGCGCGGCAATCCGCGTGGCATGTTCGCTTTCGCCGTTGCCCGCGAACTGCCAGCGGTATGTGCCATGCCCGATTCGCAACGCGCCGTTGTCCTTCTGCCGCATCACGACGAGCCACGACATCCCGCTGACGCCGTGCGAGTCGACTTCGGGTTCCGTGCAAACGTAATACGTCCGGCAGCGCTCGAACCGCTCGCCGAATTCCTCCACCAGCGTGCGTGCAATCGCGGCCGCGCCGGTCACGCGCGGCGGAAAATCGATATCGTCGTTCGCGAGCGAAAAGCTCAGCTCGGCATCGGCCGCGAAGCAGTCGGCGATCAGCGCGGGCCGGTTCAGGTCCTTTGCGCGCAGATAGCATTCGAGCAGCGCGCGAACCGTTGCGGGATGAAGCGGGAAGGGCATGGACGAGCCTCCTGTATCGGGAAATCGGGCCGCATGCGCCGGCCGGCCTTGGCCGGGGGCGGATGTGCCTTTGCCGTATAATTTCGTTTCAAAGCTAAATTCGCATGACCGTACGGAGCGTCGAAGTCATGGCCAAGCAGCAAGAGGAGTCCGTTCTGACCATTACCAACCCGGCCTGCCTGATCGACGGCACGGACACGGAATTTCGCCATCTGATCAACGGGCTGCTGCCGTTCGCGGCCCGCCTGCTGTCGGTGCGCGACGGCTTCGGTTCGCTGATGGGCCTCACCGGCATCCAGTATTCGCTGCTCGTATCGGTCGCGCATCTGTCGCACGACGACGTCGTGACCGTCAACCGCCTCGCCGATCACCTGCACCTGAGCGGCGCCTTCGTCACGATCGAGACCGGCAAGCTGAAGAAGCTCGGCCTGATCGATAAACGTTCGGATCCCGACGACAAGCGCAAGATGCGGCTCACGGTCACGCCGGCCGGCTCGAAGTTGCTGAAGGCCCTCGCCGATACACAGCAGCGCATCAACAACGTGCTGTTCGAAGGCGTGACGAAGACCGAATTCAAGGCACTCTGCTCGGTGATCGACCGCCTCGTCACCAACGGCGACCGCGCGACGCTCGATCTCGCACACCTGATCGCGCGCCAGGAAAAAGGCTGACGCGCGCGAGCCGCAGGCCGGCCCGCGATCGCCGGGCGGCCTGACGCATCGGCCGTGCTCAGTGCGCGGCCCACTCGATCGTATTGAGGTCGACCCCTTCGAGATGCATATCCCACAGCGGGCTCAGCGCACGCAGCTTGCCGACCGTGTCGCGCACCTGAGCGATCACGCTGTCCACTTCGGCTTCGGTCGTGAAGCGGCCGAGCGTGAAGCGGATCGAGCTGTGCGCGAGCTCGTCGCTGCGGCCCAGTGCGCGCAGCACGTACGACGGTTCCAGCGACGCCGACGTGCACGCGGAGCCTGACGATACCGCGACGCCCTTGATTCCCATGATCAGCGATTCGCCTTCGACGAAATTGAAGCTGACGTTCAGGTTGTGCGGAATCCGGCGAGCGAGATCGCCGTTCACGTAAACCTCGTCGAGCGTCGACAGGCCTGCCAGCAACCTGTCGCGCAATGCGCCGACGCGGCGGCTTTCTTCCCCCATCTCCTTCTTCGCGAGCCGGAACGCTTCGCCCATCCCGACGATCTGGTGCGTCGGCAGCGTGCCCGAGCGCATCCCGCGCTCATGGCCGCCGCCGTGCATCTGCGCTTCGATCCGCACGCGCGGCTTGCGGCGCACGTACAGCGCGCCGATGCCCTTCGGGCCGTAGACCTTGTGCGCGGTCACCGTCAGCAGGTCGACGTTCAACGCATTCACGTCGACCGGAATCTTGCCGGCCGCCTGCACGGCATCGCAGTGGAACACGATGCCGCGCGCGCGGCACAGCGCACCGATTTCGGCGACGGGCTGGATCACGCCCGTTTCATTGTTCGCGAGCATCACCGACACCAGGATCGTGTCGGCGCGCAGCGCCTGCTGCACCGTATCGAGATCGAGCAGGCCGTCTTCCCGGACGTCGAGATACGTGACGTCGAAGCCCTGGCGTTCGAGTTCGCGGCACGTATCGAGCACGGCCTTGTGCTCGGTCTTCACCGTGACGAGGTGCTTGCCCTTGCCCTGGTAGAAGTGCGCGGCGCCCTTGATCGCGAGGTTGTTGCCCTCGGTCGCGCCGGAGGTCCACACGATTTCGCGCGGATCGGCGCCGAGCAGCGCCGCGACGTGCGCGCGCGCTTCCTCGACGGCCTGCTCGGCATCCCAGCCGTAGCTGTGGCTGCGTGAAGCCGGATTGCCGAACTGCTCGTGCAGGAACGGCACCATTTTGTCGACCACGCGCGGATCGACGGGCGTCGTCGCGCTGTAGTCCATGTAGATCGGACGGGATTGCATCGAAGCGGCTCCGGAAAGCGGTGTCTCCCGCGGGGCATGAAAGCCCCGCGGCACAGGGTAGCCGCAGTGTACGTGGACATTCGCGTGCGCCGCGCAACATCCATCACGCCAGTAGGGTTGTCTTTTAAACAAAGCTTTCAAGGTCAGGGTTTACGACAACTTGAACCCGCCTTTGTGTTTACATTTAATAAAAGCTAAATAACAAAGCTAAATCACGGTGCTTTGTTGGGCCGGATTCCGCAGCGGAATCCGGCGATGCAACCCAAGGAGGACGAGATGAGCGAGAACCATGCCGGAACCGGTGCGGGTGCCGACGCGCAGCGGCGCTTTCGCACCGCGCTGTCGATGTTCGCGACGGGCGTCGCGGTGATTACCGCCCCGCGCAAAGAGGGGATGCCGATCGGCATCACGGTCGCGTCATTCAATTCGGTGTCGCTGGATCCGCCGCTGATCCTGTTCTCGGTCGACCGTCGCAGCCTGAGCCTCGGCGACCTGGCCGGTGCGGGCGGCTATGCGGTCAACGTGCTCGACGAGACGCAGCAGCACCTGTCGAACTGCTTCGCGAAAGCGAACGGCGACAAGTGGGGCTGGCGGGCCGACGCGGCCGATGACGACGGCGCGGTGCTGCTGCCCGACGCGCTCGCGACGTTCGAATGCGAGCCCTATGCGCAGTACGACGGCGGCGATCACGTGATCTTCGTCGGCCGCGTGACGCGGCATTGCGCGCGCTCGGAAGGGCGCCCGCTGATCTTCTTCGGCGGCCGTTACCGCACGCTCGACGGCGTGCACGCGCCGTCTGCCTGAATGCAATCCACGCTTCATTCCACCCAGGAGGACATCATGATCAAGAACGGGACTCAGCACATTGCGTCGCTGCGCGACGGGCGGCAGGTCTACCTGAACGGCCAGCCGGTCGGCGACGTGACCGCGCACGCGGCATTCCGCAATTCGATCCGCAGCTACGCAAGCTTGTACGACTACCAGGCGCGCGACGAGAACGTCGAGAAGATGACGTTAGTGTCACCCGACACGGGCAACCGCGTCAGCCGGATCTGGCAACTGCCGACGTCCTACGACGAACTCGTCGAACGCCGTGCCGCGATGGAAGCGTGGTCGGAGCTGCATTACGGCTTCATGGGCCGCTCGCCTGACCACGTCGCGTCCTGCCTTTCCGGTATGTACATGGGCGCCGACGTGTTCGAGCAATACGATCCGGCGCGCGCGGGCGCGCTGCGCGACTACTACCGCTATGCACGCGACAACGACCTGTTCCTGACTTACGTGATCGTGAATCCGCAGGCGAACCAGTCGAAGGCCGCGCACGAGCAGGAGGACAAGTACCTCGCGGTCGGCATCGTCGATCAGGATGCCGAAGGCATCACGGTGCGCGGCGCGAAGATGCTCGCGACGAGCGGGATCATGGCGAACGAAGTGTTCTGCAGCTGCATCCAGCCGCTGCGCGAAGGCGATGAGATGTACGCGCTGTCGTTCGCGGTGCCGATGAACGCAAAGGGCATGAAGATCCTGTCGCGCAAGTCGTACGAGGAAAACGCGACGTCGGTGTTCGACAACCCGCTGTCGAGCCGCTTCGACGAAAACGACGCGGTGCTGTATTTCGACGACGTGAAGGTGCCGTGGGAACGGATCTTCGTCGCCGGCAACCCGGCGATGTGCGCGAAACAGTTCCACGCGACGCCCGCGCACGTGTACCAGAACTACCAGTGCCAGGTGCGGCTGATGACGAAGCTGCGCTTCCTCGTCGGGCTCGGCCTGAAGATCTCCGAGGTCAACGGCACGAATGCGTTCCCGCAGGTGCGCGAAACGCTGGGCCAGCTCGCGGCCGAAGCGTCGATGGTCGAGGCGTGGGTCTACGGGATGGAAGCGAAGGGCACCGTCGTCAACGGCTTCTACGTGCCCGACCGCAACATGCTGTACGGCTCGCAGGTCGTCACGCAGCAGCTCTATTCGAAGGTGCTCAACACGCTGCGCGAGCTCGCCGGCGGCGGAATGATCATGCTGCCGTCCAGCGTGCGCGACTTCGAGAACCCCGACCTGCTGCGCATCATCGAGAAGACGCAGAAGTCGCCGGTGTGCTCGTCCGAGGAGCGCGTGAAGTTCTTCAAGCTCGCGTGGGACGCGGTCGGCTCCGAATTCGCGTCGCGCCACAACCAGTACGAACTGTTCTATGCCGGCGCGTCGTTCGTCACGAAAGGGCACGCGTATCGCACGTACGACTGGCAGCGCGCGTCGCATCTGGTCGATTCGATGCTCGGCAGCTATTCGCTGAACCAGGAACTGTCGACGCCGCGCGCCGCCTGATGCGTCGCATCGCGCCCGACTTACCCGCTATCGCAACAGGAGAGACAGATGGCCATCAACAAGCTTCACGACGAATTCCATACGCTGGACATGCAGCGCGACTGGCGGCTGCCGGAAGGTTATGACCCGGCGTCCGGTGCGCAGGAACTGATCCTGTCCGGCGCGCTCGACACCGAGCGCAAGCGCGGCAGCCGCACGCGCCTGCTGCGCCTGCCGGCCGGACTGCATACGAAGAAGCCGTTCGTCCACGACTACTGGGAAGAGGTGTTTCTCGTCGAGGGCGACCTGACCGTCGGCAACGACGAGCACGGCAACGGCGGCACGCCGTTCAACGGCTACACGTACGCGGTGCGTCCGCCCGGCGCATGGCACGGCCCGTTCAAGTCGAATGGCGGCTGCGTGCTGCTCGAGATCCACTACTACGACCCGGCGTAAGCGCGGCCGATCCATGACATACGGCGGGCGGCGGCGCATCCCGCGTGCGCTGCCCGCCACGAGGAGTATTCGATGAAAACCATCACGTTCGCGATCGACGGTCGCGACGGCCGCACCGAGCGCGCGATCGCGATCGACACGCTCGTGATCGCAGGCTGGACGGGCCGCGACACGGTCGCCATGGAGAAGCACATCCGCGAGCTGGAGGAACTCGGCGTCAAGCGTCCGGCGACGACGCCGGTGTTTTACCGCGTCGCGGCCGATCGTCTCGATCCGGCGCCCGCGATCCAGGTATCGGGCGGGCAGAGCAGCGGCGAAGCCGAGTTCGTGCTGGTGCGCGACGGCGGCGAGACTTTCGTCGGCATCGCGTCCGACCACACCGATCGTGAAGTCGAGACCTACGGGATCACGGTGTCGAAGCAGATGTGCGGCAAGCCGTGCGCGAACACGCTGTGGAAGTTCGACGACGTGGCCGGGCACTGGGATCAGCTCGTGCTGCGCGCGTACGCGACGATCGACGGCGAGCGCGTGCTGTACCAGGAAGGCAAGGTGACCGCGATGCGCGCACCGGACGACCTGCTCGCGCAGTTCGCACGTCACGACGGCCGTTTCGTCGACGGCACCGCGATGCTGTGCGGCACGCTTGCGGCGATCGGCGGTATTCGGCCGGCCGAGCGGTTCGAGGTCGAGCTGGAGGATCCGGTGCTGGGCCGCACGATCCGGCACGCGTATGCGGTGGATACGCTGCCTGTCGCGGGCTGACGCGTTCTCCGCGAAGACACCATCACGCGCGGCAGGTCGCGATGACCTTTGCGCGGGGCACCGTGCTTGCGCGACCCGGTGGCCACAACGAATCGTGGCGCCGGTCTCGTTCGCGGTGGCTCTGCCGACGGATTTCTCGTCGGTTCAACACGATCGCGCAAGCGGTTGGCGTCTCTTTGCTTGAATGGGGCGATCTGCAGGCACGACGGAAGACATCGCTTGGCCTGGCAGTCTCCAAAAATGACACTGGTTATCAAAAAAGATTTGATCTATACCTATTCAACAAAGCTAAATGATGTGCCATCAAGGAGTGACTGCCATGGCGAACTTGAACGACGAGCGCATTCTGTCCATCACCACCGGAGCGTGTCTGGTTGACGGGACGGATGCGGCATTTCGGTGCCTGGTCAACGGGCTGTTGCCGTTCGCGGTGCGGTTGCAGTCGGTGCGCGACGGTTTCGGGTCATTGATTGGGCTGACGGGCATCCAGTACTCGTTGCTGATCTCGATTGCGCATCTTTCGTCGGATGACGCGGTGACGGTAGATCGTCTGGCGGACCAGTTGCACCTCAGTGTCGGGTACGTCACGGTCGAAACCGACAAGCTCAAGAAATACGGGCTGGTCGACAAACAGCGCCGTCCGGAGGACAGGCGGCGAACGCTGTTGACGATCACGTCCGCCGGTTCAGCGCTGCTTCGGGGGCTGGCTCGCCGGCAACAGGACATCAATAACGTACTGTTCGAGGGCGTCACATC
The DNA here is from genome assembly GCF_017104865.1 of Burkholderia sp. Ac-20349. Taxonomy (NCBI): domain Bacteria; kingdom Pseudomonadati; phylum Pseudomonadota; class Betaproteobacteria; order Burkholderiales; family Burkholderiaceae; genus Burkholderia; species Burkholderia sp. Ac-20349. The sequence continues at coordinate 17,435 of NZ_JAAGPM010000059.1, read as the reverse complement.
GGCCGAATTCAAGGTGCTTTGCTCGCTGGTCGACCGCCTCGTGATCAATGGCGATCGGGCGACGCTCAATTTGAACCAGTATCTGGCAGACCTGGGAACGATCTGACCAGCGCATTCAGGCCGATGGCGAAGCGCCGTCGGGTTACGCTGCCGCAGCTGGCAGGATCGGAGGCACGTGGCATCCCCCGTGTCCGCTGCAGTGTCCTTGGTCGATTGGTTCGCACGCACGGATTCCACCGGTCACATCGCGCACTCGATGAACAATGCAACGGCTCGCTCGCCGTGCAATGTTCATGCATTCGTTTTTTCAGCATCGTCTGCCGTCAAAATTTCCTTGTGTACGTGAGCGCAACGTAATTGTTTTGCAAAAACGGGTTGGTCCCCGCACTCAGACCGGTTCCATTCACCTGCACACGCGGCGAGATGGCATACGCGAATGACAGCTCCGACTGCTTGTTCATCCGATACGTCGCGCCAACCGTGTAGGTGCGCTTGAGCGTGATGGGAACGAGGAACGTAAATGCCGTATTCGCCGGTGTCACGAGCTGGTTCGTGATCTCGAAGCCTCCCCGCAACGTGAGCTTGTCAGTCACGTCGTATTGCACGCCGACGCGGTAAGCGTTGATATTGGTCAGGCCGAACCCCGGGCCGTTCGCTGCACCGAGCGGCGCGGAGAAGGTGACCGGATTGCCGAGTACACGCGTGCCGCCGTAGTTGAAGCGAATCCAGTCGAACCCGATCAGCCACTTCGGCGTCGGACGGAAGGCGATGCCGATGCCGTATTGTTCCGGTTCGGCGAACCGGCCCCCGTCAGGGAAGATCGCGCGGTATTTGTGCCAGGGCGTGTAGCGGATCTTCGATGAGTAGAACGCCCCCATCGACAGCTGAGACGTGATCTGGCTCATCCACCCGATCTTGAAGCCGTAGCCCGGCGTCCAGTTGCGCCCCTGGTTCGGTAGCCCGGTCTGCGCCTCGACACCTTCGACGTCGATGGTCGACAGTGCGCCGACCACGGACAACGCAATCGCGTGGTTTCGTGCCGCGCCGAAGCGATACGCGACGGTGGGCGCGACGTGTACGAAGACGCCCTGCGCAAACGTGTTCGAATTTCCCGGGATGCCGCCGTAGGGTGTTCGGTAACTCATCAATGCACCCGATGCCCAGGATGCCACCCCGAACACGAGCGACGGAGACAGCGACTTGACATAGCCGAATTCGGGCATCGGCACGATGCCCGTTCTCGTGTCGTATGTCGCTCCGTTGACTTGTGCGCCGCCGTGGATCGCGAACAATCCGCCGCCGATCTCCACCCGATCGCCGGAAAACGCGATGCCGGCCGGGTTCTCTGCCGGTGCCAGCGCCGACTCTCCGGTCGCGATGCCGACGCCGCCCATCCCTTGCTCACGGGTGCCATAGCCGGTCGTATAAATTCCGGTGCTGGCGACACAGACATTCGCGACGCCGGCCGATAATGCCACGGCTAGCGAAATGACTTTACGCTGTTCCATCCTGTCTCACTTGTCCTGTTGTTGCTTTTGTTCGGTTCGCAATAGCATTGCGACTTGCTATGTCGATATGGGGTTAATTTGTTCGTGAATATGAATACGTAATCCTAATCATGATGATGAGGTGGATTTCCTGAGCGATTGATCTGCTGCGGAAGTCCTTGCTACGACGAAGCGATACCTATCGATTTCCACCCGTGGTGACGACGTCTACGCGAATGTCGGTTTCAGTCATGGCAGGAAGCCAAGGCGCGGTGTATCGAGAAGACGATTGACCCGCAACGCGAGCGCGTCGCCCTTGTGCGATCGTGCGCACCGCTTGCGCCTGACGCTATCGAAAGCAGGCCAACGTCATTGCCGGGAGGCTTGCGCCGCCGTGTACCGACGTGAGCGAATGCCGGCAGAGGCGCGTTGTTGCTCCAGCGATGTCCGACACAAGGCGGCATGCGTGGAGCAACCCATCCGACATGCGCGACGGCCTACTCGGTCGGCATCGCGGGCGAAGGCGCCGTAAGCGTGATGGCCAACGTCAGGTGCTCGAACCTCCACTGTCCGGCTTGCCGTGTCATCCGGCCGATCAGCTTTGCGCAGCCGAGGATCTCGACGGGGCGCCGATCCATGCCGAACTTCACGACGTATCCATGAATCACCGGCGCATCGTTGCTGCCTTCCACAACGAAGTTGGTCACGGTATGCATCGCGCCGTTCTCCGCTCCCTTGTCGATATGGCTCTGAATGAATGCTTCGATTTCCGCACGCCCGTGGAACGCGCCATAGATCGCTTCGAACTTGCCGTCCTGGGTGAAGGACTCGGCCCAAGCACGCGCGTTGCGACCGTCGAGCGCCTGATAGGCACGCGCGACGGCTTCCTGGACTTCAAGTTTGGTTTCTGCCGATAACGTCATGTTGATTCTCCTTGGGGGTGGCTTCAGGCGGGTGCACGCGCAGCGCTTTGCCAGAACTGTTCGAGCACATCGTTGAAAGGTTTGCCGATCCGCTGTACTGCGTGCGTCGAGCCGGGGAAGACTGCTCGTTGTGCACTCAGCTCTGCAGCCAGCGTGTCGCAGATCGCTTCGAACACCGGGCTGCACTGCCCCGAGACGATCAGCTTCGGAAACCGGGCGCGCTTGAGCTGCGCGAGCGGAACGTAGGTTGCCCACGGTGTCTCGGTCTTCAGGTTGGTCGTTGCCGCAGCAAGCCCCGGCGGAAGCGGCGAGGGCAGTTGCAACGGCATCTGCAGCGCGGCGGCAAAGCCGTCGAGGAAGGTGGTGGCGGTTGCCGTCGACGAGGTGGCCCAGTGCCTTTGCATCGCCAGCGATGCTTCGGCCACGACCGGATGGCCCGCTGCGTTGGGGAATGCCGGTGGTTCGATGAGTGTGAGTGAACGAACACGATCCGGCGCGAGCGCCGCCGCACGCGCTGAAATGACGCCGCCCATCGATGTGCCGACCAGATGCGCGCCGTCTTCCAGCAGTTCGACGATATCCAGGGCGTCCGCTTCGGGATCGACGCAGATGATCGGCGGATTGTTGCCGTATCCGCGTCGATTCACGATGACCAGCCTGACTCGCTCGGCCAGCGAACGCTGTTCCGAAAAGGCCGCGCGCCCGTCGTTCAGGCTGCCGTGAACCATCACGACCCGGTCGCCGTGGTCTCCCAGTGTCTCGATATCGAGTTTCATTGCCTTTGTCCCCATCACGTTGAATTCGCTCGTGATGGCGCCGAAGCATGTGATTGCTTCAGCGCACCACGATTCAGGAGGATTGCGGTGCCGTTTCAGCGGTGGTTGGCCGAAACAGCCAGGTGCGCAATTTCTGAAGACAGGGTAGGTGGCCGGAAATCCGTGAACTATCGGAAACGCGAAGACTTGCTATCGGAATCGCGCAATTCGCAGCAACGTGATGGAGGCGACCGGACGCATCGCCCCGTTGAACCGGGAGCGGCACAGGGCAGGCGCAGGTGAGGACATGGGGTCAGGCCGAATGGGTGGCGTGCAACGCGGGACGCAGCTGCGTTCAGAAGGAGGAGGGCAGGAACAGGTGCCCGGTCTCGCCTATTTGTTCAGGACTTCGGAGGGTTTTTTTCCGTAGCGACGCTTGAAGCTCGTCGAGAACTCGCCGAGATGGGTGAAGCCGCACTGGAGCGCGACATCCGTCACGGACGTGCCGCCCGGTGCGGCAAAAGCAAGCGATTCGTACGCACGTTCGAGGCGCTGGGTGCGCAGCCACTGGGCTGGCGTCACGCCAAGATCTCGCTGGAAGCCCAGTTGCATGCTGCGCAGGCTGACGTTGCATGCGCGGGCGACTTCGCTGAGTCTGACGGGGTCGCCAAGGCGCTCGAGCATGTATGTCATGGCCCGCCGGATTTGTGCAGCAGGCGCCCGCTGTTGATTCGCGTTGATCGACGCGCTGAAATTGTGGGGTTGTGCCAGAAGGAGCGTTTCGATCAACAGCTCTTCGATCTGAACGAAAAGCCGCGGGTGAGCGTGCGCGTTGTCGAGTGCGGTCAGGCCCACGGCGGTTTCAATGAGCGTCAGCCAGGGCGTGGGCAGCTCGACTAGTGAAAGATTGAAATGCACGGGCTCGAAGGTGGTCTTCCCCAGCATGCTCGCGCAGACCGACTCGACTCGCCGTCGATCCAGACGCAGCATGAGCTGGTCAAAACTCGCGCCGATATCAAGCTTGAAGTCGTGGTACGGTCCGACGATCGTGCCGCACCCCCTGGATAAGGGGGCCATCGACGAACCATAAGAGAAGCTGGCTTTCCCGCCCAGCGGGATCGAAACGATGAACGTGTCTTCTTCCGGCATGGCCGGCACGATCGTGACATCGCCACCGTAAAGTAACCGGCTGAGCGATAACGGCCCCATTGGCAGGTGATGAAGACGCGCGGCAATCCGTCCATGCCGACGCCTCAGAACGAGCTGGTGCGGGCGAAGCGCTTCGGCACAGCCGCGTACGACAGCGTCCGGGTCTTCGCTGGCGAGCATGAGGTGCTCGGCCTGGAAGAGATTATCGGCAATTCTCGATATGGACGTGCTCATCGACTCGCTCCATCGTCGGCGGTCCTGACCGATCGCTCATGCGTTCTGGCGTTCGCTGTTTTGCGGCCGTTGGTGCTTGTCCAGGCCCGATGTTTCGCGGTGATTGGCGGCGCGGGTCGGTGTAGAGGGCTTCGCCGGCAGGCGCCACGGAGACGTCATGCGGCCGCGCGTGTCAGCGCTGCTGCACGGCCACGCGCAGCCCGAGCGCGATGAAGATCGAGCCGATGATCTTCCCCTGCCAGCGCGTGAGCCACGTGAGCCGCTTCACGAGGCGGCCGAGCGGGCGGATCGAGCACGCGATCAGCGTCGTGTAGAGCGAACTGAGCACGACGAAGATCAACCCGAGCACCGCGAACTGCACGAACGTCGAGCCGCGTTCCGGATGCACGAACTGCGGCATGAACGCGAGGAAGAACAGCGCGGTCTTCGGATTCAGCACTTCGGCGGGAATCGCCTGCAGGTATGCCTTGAGCGGCGTGACGGGCGCTACGCTCGGCAGCGACGGATCGGACGGCTTCTCCAGCAGCGCACGCACGCCGAGATAGATCAGGTAGGCGGCGCCGACCACCTTCACGACGTTGAACGCGAGCGCCGACGTCATCAGCAGCGCCGACAGGCCGACGGCCGCGAACAGCGTATGCACGAAGTCGCCGCTCGCGACGCCGAGGCCGGTCAGGATGCCGGTCTTGCGGCCGCCCTGCACGGTGCGGCTCAACACCAGCAGCACGGCGGGGCCGGGAATCAGGAACAGGCCCAGGACGACGGCCGTGAAGGTGGTCAGCGTGGTCAGGTCGAACATGGCGGCTCCGGCAGGTGGGCGCAGCGGGGGGATCGGGGCATTGTATGCGCTTCGGCGTGCGGCTGCTGACGGAGCGCGGGCACCCGCCCGACGGCAGGGCCGCGCCGGCGCCTTTCTGGTATAAGCACGACAGGACGCGCGGGCAGCGCGTCCGGCTTCCTCCAACGTCCACCGTTTCATGCGCAAGCTTCCACCGACCACCGATCCCGCAGCGGATGACGACATCTTCCATGTGCCGCGCCCGCTCGTCGTGTTCGGCGGCTCGGTCGTCGAGCCCGAATGGCGGCTGGAGCGGCACAGCCATCCGCAGGCGCAACTCCTTTACACGCTGAGCGGCGTCATCTACTGCGAGATCGACGGCGGCGTGTGGAGCGCGCCGCCGCAATGCACGGTGTGGATTCCGGGCGATGTTCCGCATGCGGCGCGCGGCTCGGCCGGCGCGACGTTCTACGCGGTGCTGGTCGAACCGGACGCCGCGCTCGACCTGCCGGCGCGCTGCTGCACGCTGTCGGTGTCGCCGCTGCTGCGCGAACTGCTGCTGAAGGCGGCGAGCTTTCCGAACCTGTACGACGTCGACGGGCCGCAGGGGCGGCTGATGGCGACGCTGCTCGACGAACTCGTCGCGGCGCCGGTCGAGGATCTGTACCTGCCGATGCCGGACGATCGCCGGCTGCGCAAGCTGATCGACCATCTGCTCGACGATCCGGCCGACAAGTCGCCGCTGCCCGAACTCGCGCGCCGCGCGGGCATCAGCGAGCGCAGCCTGACGCGGCTCGCGGCGAAGGAGCTCGGGATGAGCCTCGGCGACTGGCGCCGGCGGCTGCACGTCGCGCTGTCGCTGCGGATGCTGACGACCGGCCGCCGCGTACACCAGATCGCGATCGACCTCGGCTACGAGAGCGCGAGCAGCTTCGTGACGATGTTCCGCAAGGCGACCGGCAAGTCGCCGACGCAATTCCTGACCGACCGGCAACGCTGACGTTGAAGGTCGCGCCGCCCTTGGTGCGCGATTGGCCGGATTGAGCAAGCGGTTGGCCGGGACGATAAATGACGCGATGGGCCTCGATCCATAAAATGAGAATCGTTCTCATCTGGAGGTCAACATGCAGATCATCACGACCGAATTCCCGTTTGTCTGGTTGCGTTACAGCGGCTCGACGCACACCGATCCCGCCCGTCTGATCGCCGAACTCGACGCATTGCTGGCGCGTCGCGAGCCGTTCGTGCTTCTGACCGACGATGCGCCGTCCGGCGACGATCGCGGCGCGGACGATCACGAGTTGCGCAAGCAGCTCGCGAAGTGGAGCAAGGCCAACCGCGCGCAGTCGCGCGAATGGATTCCCGCGATGATCGCGATCGAGCCGGACGCGTCGCGGCGCGTGGCGCTCAACGCCTTCTCGGGCGCATTCGAGAAGGTATGGGGCTATCCGCTGAGCGCGACCGAAAACCGCGACGATGCGCTCGCGCTGGCGCGGCGGCTGCTCGACGAACCGGCGCGCGGCGCCGCGGCGGCGAACGGCTGAACCGTCTGCCGCGCCGGCGGCGCGGCGTTCCTCGATACGCATGCACGGTGCGCAAGCGCGCGCCGCGGCATGCGGCAAACATGCAGGGGTGTCCGGTGGACAATCCGATCCGCGCGATGCGCATCTTCACGCGCATCGTCGAAATGAACAGCTTTACGCGTGCCGCGCAGGCGCTCGGCATTTCGCGCGCCACCGCGACGCGGACCGTGCAGGAGCTCGAAACGGCGCTCGGCATGCCTTTGCTGGTGCGTACGACGCGCGCGCTGCGGGCGACGCCCGAAGGCGACGCGTACTACCGGCGCTGCGTGCGCATCACGGCGGACGTCGACGAGCTTGAAGCCAGCATTCGTGGCGCCGCGCTGCATCCGAGCGGGCCGCTGCGCGTCGAGCTGCCGCCGGCGGTCGCGGATGCGATCGTGCTGCCGGCGCTCGGCGAGTTTCATGCACGGTATCCCGACCTGGTGCTGACGTTGGGCGTGTCCGGCCGCGCGGCCGATCGCGCCGGCGACGCGATCGATTGCAGCGTGCGGCTCGGCGAACTGCCCGACTCGTCGCTCGTCGCGCGCCGGCTCGGCATGCTCGAGCGCGTGACCTGCGCGAGCCCCGCCTATCTCGACCGCTACGGCGTGCCGCGCACGCTCGACGATCTGGCCGCGCATCGCGCGGTCAGCGCGTCGTCCATTCCGGGACAGCGCACGGCCGAACTCGAATGCCTCGTCGATGGCGCGGTGCGCAAGGTGCGGCTCGACGGGATCGTCAGCGTGGACGACGAGCAGGCGTATCTGGCGTGCGGCGTGCACGGCCTCGGGCTGATCCAGCCGCCGCGCGTCGCCGCGCAGCCGCTGATCGACGCGGGGCAACTGCGGGAAGTGTTGTCGCGGTGGCATCCCGACGCGATCGCGGTGTCGGCCGTCTACGTGAAGCGCCCGCATGTGTCGCCCGGCGTGCGCGCGTTCGTCGACTGGATCGCGGAGCGGTTCGATGCGGCGGTGAGTGAGCAGGCGGGCATGCTCACCGCACGAGTGTGGCGGCCGATGGTGGGCGCCGCGGACAGGGTTGATCAGGTGGACGCCCAGATGGCCGCAGCTTGATCAGCAAGTGTCGAGTCGGGCGCGGGCAACGGTTCGCAATCGTCGTGGGTGCGCTCTCTTGACCGACGATATTGCGGAAGCAGATCGATGATCCTGCCGGGTTGCCGTGGCGGAGCGGACGGCGCCGGCCGCGCGTGAATCCAGGGGATGCCGGCTCATATGAAAGTGTCAATATTCTGGCGATTTTTTGACGAAATAGCTGAAATATTGGCTCTTTTGACCGAGCCGCACGTTTGTCTCTCTCGAATCGACGTGCGTCGTTTCCTGCGTCCCGATTACCGCCCGAGCTCACCCGCCAGAAAATCGACGAACGCCCGAATGCGCGTGGACATCTGGTGCCGCTGCGCATACACCGCATAGATATCGGCGCTTGGCGTCTCGTGGTCGGGCAGCACGACGACCAGGCGGCCGTCGGCGAGATAGTCGCGCAGGTCCCATTCCGCGCGCATCAGGATCCCGTGCCCGTCGAGCGCCCATTTCACGGCGATCTCGCCGTCGTTCGTCGTCAGGTTGCCGTTGATCCGCACGGCTTCCGTGTGGCGTGCCGTGCCGCGCCCGCTCGTCAGGCGCCAGACGCCGTAACCTTCGTCCCCCTGCCGGATGCCGATGCAGTTGTGCCGCGTCAGGTCGTGCGGCGTGACGGGGGTGCCGTGCTGGGCGAGATACGCGGGCGCCGCGCACAGCAGCCGGCGGTTCGGCGCGAGCCGCCGCGCGACGACGCGCGTATCGGGCGGCTCGCCGAAGCGGATGCACACGTCGAACGCGTCGTCGGTGAGCGGCGGCGGCATCACCGACAACTGCAGTTGCACCGACACCTCCGGATAACGCGCGACGAAGCGCGAGATCGCGGGGCCGACTTGGTTGCGCCCGAAACCGAGCGTCGCGTTCACGCGCAGCAGCCCCTTCGGGCGCTGCTTCGCGCTGCCGAGCAGTTCGCCGAGTTCGTCCATCTGGTCGAGGATCCGGCGCGCGTAGTCGAGATACACGTCACCTTCCGGCGTCAGCATCATTCGCCGCGTCGTGCGGTTCACGAGCGTCACGCCCGCGCGCCGCTCCATCTGCGTGAGCCGCTTGCTGACGGCCGCCGCGGTCAACCCGAGTTCGCGCGCGGCCGCGCTCAGGCTGCCCGACGCGGCGAGCGTCGAGAAGAAGCCGAGATCGGCCGGCTGGACGGTATCCGCCATGACGGGATTCGTGAATTAAAGTTAAAGATGCTTTGAGTTTAGCACCGGTTCCAGCACTTCTGGTTCGGTAAAGTGCATCCACGCTTACGATCAATCGAGGATGTCCGCATGAAGACCTACCGTATCGCAACGATTCCCGGCGACGGCATCGGCAAGGAAGTGGTGCCGGCCGGCAAGCAGGTGCTGGAAGCGCTGGCCCGCGGCAGCGACCGCTTTGGGTTCGAGTTCGAGGATTTCGACTGGGGCGCCGATTACTACCGCCAGCACGGCACGATGATGCCGGCCGATGGTCTCGACGCATTGCGCGGCAAGGACGCGATCCTGTTCGGCTCGGCCGGCGACCCCGACGTACCCGATCACGTGACGCTGTGGGGGCTGCGCCTGAAGATCTGCCAGGGCTTCGACCAGTATGCGAACGTGCGCCCGACGCGCATCCTGCCCGGCATCGACGCGCCGCTGAAGCGCTGCGGGCCCGACGACCTGAACTGGGTGATCGTCCGCGAGAATTCCGAAGGCGAATACGCGGGCGTCGGCGGCCGCGTGCACCAGGGCCATCCGATCGAGGTTGCGACCGACGTATCGATCCTCACGCGCGCCGGCGTCGAACGCATCATGCGTTTCGCGTTCCGGCTCGCACAGTCGCGTCCGCGCAAGCTGTTGACCGTGATCACGAAGAGCAACGCGCAGCGGCACGCGATGGTGATGTGGGACGAGATCGCGAAGCAGGTCGCGCAGGAATTCCCCGACGTGACGTGGGACAAGGAACTCGTCGATGCGGCGACCGCGCGCATGGTCAACCGGCCGGCGTCGCTCGACACGATCGTCGCGACCAACCTGCATGCGGACATCCTCAGCGATCTCGCCGCCGCGCTCGCCGGCAGCCTCGGCATCGCGCCGACCGGCAACATCGATCCCGAGCGCCGCTATCCGTCGATGTTCGAACCGATCCACGGTTCTGCGTTCGACATCATGGGCAAGGGGCTCGCGAATCCGGTCGGCACGTTCTGGTCGGTCGCGATGCTGCTCGAGCACCTTGGCGAAACGGAAGCCGCCGCGCGCGTGATGCAGGCGATCGAGGCGGTGACGGCCGACCCGTCGCTGCACACGCGCGATCTCGGCGGCAGTGCGACGACTGCGCAGGTGACTGCGGCCGTCTGCGAGCGCGTCGCTAACGCGGCGGTCGCAGCCTGATGACGAGGGCGGCAATGGGCATGCCGGCCGCGACGTAGCGGCTAGCGGCGGCGCGCTTGCGCAACCGGTAACCGGCCGTCGCCCGTTCATCATCCCCCGGATTTTCCTGCCCCGAGACTCGCGCATCCGACGCGAGCCGGGCGTCGGCCCGCCCGCTTCGCGGTGGCGCCGGCGAGCATTCACAGACAGAGCACGGCTCGACCTCGAAGGAGGAGACACATGCAAGCGGATCTGGAAACCCGCGTCGCGCGGAAACTGATGTGGCGCATCATTCCGTTCGTGATGCTGCTTTACTTCGTCAGCTTTCTCGATCGCGTCAACGTCGGCTTCGCCGCGATGACGATGAACAAGGCGATCGGCCTGTCGCCGACCGCGTTCGGGTTCGGCGGCGGCCTGTTCTTCATCGGCTACTTCCTGTTCGAAGTGCCGTCCAACCTGATTCTTCATCGCGTCGGCGCGCGCATCTGGATCGCGCGCGTGATGATCACGTGGGGCATCGTGTCGGCCGTGTCCGCATTCGCGGCCGGGCCGGCGAGCTTCTACGTGCTGCGCTTCCTGCTCGGCATGGCCGAAGCCGGATTCTTCCCCGGCATCATCCTGTACCTGAGCCTGTGGTTTCCCGCGAAGCAGCGTGCGGTGGCGGCCGCGTGGTTCATGGCGGCCGCGCCGATCTCGACCGCAATCGGTTCGCCGCTGTCGGGCGCGATCATGCAGATGCCACCGATGTTCGGGCTCGCGGACTGGCAGATGCTGTACGTCATCGAAGCGCTGCCGGCGGTCGTGCTCGGCTTCGTCGTGCTCAAGTGCCTGATCGATTCGCCGTCGCAGGCCGCGTGGCTGCGCGCGGACGAGCGCGACTGGCTGATCGCGAAGCTGAAAGCCGAAGCCGATGCGCGCCACACGCATGCCGGGCATACGGCCGGCGCGTGGCAGGCGCTGCGCGATCCACGCGTGCTGGCGCTTGCGCTGATCTACTTCGGTACGTCGGCGGGGCTGTACACGCTCGGCCTGTGGGCGCCGCTGATGGTCAAGCAGTTCGGCTTCACGGCGCTGCAGACGGGCTTGCTCACCGGGATCCCGAGCATCGCGGCCGTCGTCGCGATGATCGGGTGGGCGCGGCATTCGGATCGTACCGGCGAGCGTACGTGGCACGTCGTGATTCCGTGCGTGCTTGCATGCATCGGCTTCGTGTTCGCGGGGCAGGCGAGCACCGCGCTGCTGACCGTGCTCGCGCTGGTCGTCGTCAACATCGGGATCAGCGCGGCGAAGGCGCCGCTGTGGGCGATGCCGAGCGCATTCCTGTCGGGCGCCGGCGCGGCAGCGGGCATCGCGATGATCAACTCGATCGGCAATCTCGGCGGGTTCGTCGGGCCGTTCGCGATCGGCTGGCTGAAGCACGTGACGGGCGGGTATGCCGCGGGGCTCTATGTGGTGGCGGGCACGCTCGCGGTGTCGGCAGTTGTCACGCTGATGCTGAGCCGCAAGGGGGCACGCGGGCAGGTCGTGTCGGGCGTGCAGCACCATCATTGACGATGCGCTTCGTTGGTGTAGCGTGTCGAACGAGGCAACTGCGTGCGGGCTCCGCGGATGCGGCTACACTCGTGTGCGCGGGCCGGCATGCAGGCAGCGTTCGACGACTGGATCGCGGAGCGGTTCGATGCGGCCGCTCGCGGGCAGGCGGGGCTGGTTACGGGCCTCGCAGCGAGATGGCCCGGGCCGGACCGGCTCGATACGCGGGTTGTCGACGTGTCCGAGGCGGTTGCGTGACTTCGGTTTGATGGCGATTGGTCGGCGTGGCGGCTCGCCAGTCATATGAGCGAGTGCCGATATTCTGGCGATTATCGCCATGAGATCGCCAGAACGGCGCGCTATGCCAGCACCGCCTCGTACAACGCCCGGAGTTCGTCCGGTGCGCCGGCAATCAGCTTGTCGGGATGACGGTTCGCGGCTTCGCCCCAGATCGCATGCACGACCGCCTTCCACACATGTTCAGACACGCGGCGATCGCCGTCGAGGCTGGCCTTCAGCTGGCCGATCGCCGAAGGCGCTTGCTGCGAGGCCGCTCCGCGCGCATCGGCGAGTGCGGCGAGGCTGTCGTGGTTGGCGATCGCCGACGCGTAAGCCTTGATCGGTTCGAGGTGCTGGATGTTGTCCGCGCACGCCACCAGCAGCGCGATCGCGTTCGGCGTGAATCCGTGCGCGGCGATGTATGCGTGCAGGAATTTCGCCTGGATCGACTGGTGTTCGCCGTCGCACCGATGCAGATAGTCGAGCGCGAGCGGCAGGTAGCGATCGTCGGCCAGCGCGAGCGCGAACACGGCGAACGTGCCGGGCATCGCCGCGTCTTCGCCGTCGAAGTTGGTGTACCACTCGTATTCGCGCATCGCCGATCGCGCATAGTGCTCGATCAGCGGCCACAGCGCAGGATGGCCGGCCGCACTCGCGAACAACGCGTGAACGCCTTTCTTCGGCAGCCCCTTGACCGGCAGGTATTGGCTGGCCGGGCTGCGGAACTCGATGGCGTACGAGCGCGGGAAATCCGCTTCGAGCAGCCGGCACAGCAGCGTCAGCGCCGTGCGGTAGCTGTTTTCCGCATCGTCCTTCAGCGTGATCCTGATCGTGCCGAATGCGTCGTTCGCGACGCAGGAAACCGTATCGTCCCGGTGCCGCACGAGATCGGCCGGCAACTGGCCGGAGCCGTGCGCCTTCAGGCGCGCGGGCAGGTCGGAGCCGAGCGCGGTCACCTGGTCGAAGATCGCGTTCGCATTGACCGAGTCGAAGCTCATCCCGTACTTCATGAAGCCCACCGCGATCCAGCACGCGAAACGCAGCCATGCCGGATTCACGCGGGCGAGATCGGCGTCCGGTTTCAAGACCCAACGCTGCACGGAGAGCCAGCCGCCGCCCGCTTCGTCGTGGAGAAACGGATCGCGCACGGTCGGCTCGTACCAGCTCGACGTCAGCGTGTAGCTGATCGACGTCCAGCCGAGCAGCTTGCGCATCTTGTCGGTGAAGGCCTGCGCGGCATCGGCGTCGAAGCCCTCGGCGTTCTGGCGGGCCAGGAAATATTCGAGCACGGCCTCGCCGAGCACACCCTGTCCGTCGACCTTGAAGCCTTCAGCGCGGCTCAGCTTGCGAACCCGCGCGGTGCCGGCCTCGATCTGCGCGACGATCGCGTCGAATACCGGTTTCGTGTCGGGTCGACGAATCGTGTCTTCGTAGATCAGGTAGTCAATCGACATCGGGGCTCCGTTCAGGGGAAGGCGTCGGGTTGAAGGTCGGTGGCTGGGCGGTGTTCGACCGCACAAGGGTTCGTCGACGGCAGTCGTGCAACGCACGCGGGGCGTGCTTCACGCGGCCACGCGTACCGCTAGGCGCCGGTCGCCGCGACGCGTCGCGCAATGTCGTTCGCGCACGCGTCCCGCCGATGCGGTCGACGTATCGATCAGGCAATCGCTGAACGCACGCGACGCATACCCTTCGCGATACATGTCGGCAACACGTTGGCGCTCCCAGTCCGTCAGCGCACGCGAGCCGCGATTCGACGAGGCGACCGCTTCGGGCGGCGCGAGCGTCACGACGAACAATCGCGCATCACGCGCATCGCAGGCGGCGCGCAGCCGCTCGAACTCGGTTTCGCCGATCGGATAGGCGATGACCAGATGACGCTCGCGAGCGTTGGCGATCTGCGTGACGAGACGTTCGAGCGCGATGGCCCACTGCACGTCGAACGGTGCGTCGTCGGGCGCATCGTGATCGTCGCCGTCGATGAAGCGCGCATCGGGCAGCACGCGGGCGAGCGCGAGACCGATCGTCGTCTTGCCGCTGTTGATGGGGCCGTTCAGGTGGATGACGGTAAGGGCGGTCATGAGTCGGCGCGGGAATCGGAAGACTCGCAGCTTGCCATGACTGGCGCGGCCGTGCAGTACCGTTGGTCCGTCACGCGGGGCGATGCGATTGGCGGAAGCGGGAAAGGCGGAAAGGCGGAAAGGCGGAAAGGCGGAAAGGCGGAAAGGCGGAAAGGCGGAAAGGCGGAAAGGCGGGGGAGAGAAGAAGCGGCAGACTGCGCGCGTGGTGATGCACAACGCACGCAGCCTGCCCGGCCGTGCCGCATTCGACGATGCGGCACGGCGTCGAGCGAAGCGACTTACTTGTCGTCGCCCTTGATCTGCGGCAGCGCCGACGTTTCACCCGGCGTCAGCAGGCCGACTTGCGAATACACGCGCAGCTTGTCGCGCGTATCGGTGATGTCGAGGTTGCGCATGGTCAGCTGGCCGATTCGGTCGCGCGGCGAGAACGTCGAGGCAACCTTCTCCATCGACAGGCGTTCCGGCTGGTACGTGAGGTTCGGCGACTTCGTGCTCAGGATCGAGTAGTCGTTGCCGCGGCGCAGTTCGATCTTCACTTCGCCGGTGATCGCACGCGCAACCCAGCGCTGCGCGGTTTCACGCAGCATGATCGCCTGCGGGTCGAACCAGCGGCCCTGGTACAGCAGGCGACCGAGGCGGCGGCCGTTCTCGCGGTACTGCTCGATCGTGTCTTCGTTGTGGATGCCGGTGACGAGACGCTCGTACGCGATGTACAGCAGCGCGAGGCCCGGGGCTTCATAGATGCCGCGGCTCTTCGCCTCGATGATGCGGTTCTCGATCTGGTCGCTCATGCCGAGGCCGTGGCGGCCGCCGATGCGGTTCGCTTCGAGCAGCAGCTCGACCGGGTCGCTGAACTCGACGCCATTCAGCGCGACCGGCTGGCCGGCTTCGAAGCGCACCGTCACTTCTTCTGCGGCGATCTTCACGTCGTCGCGCCAGAACGCGACGCCCATGATCGGGTTCACGATCTTGATGCCGCTTTCGAGGCTTTCCAGATCCTTCGCTTCGTGCGTCGCGCCGAGCAGGTTCGAATCGGTCGAGTAGGCCTTCTCGGCCGACATCTTGTACGCGAAACCGGCCTGGTTCATGAATTCGGACATTTCGGCACGGCCGCCGAGCTCGTCGATGAACGTCTGGTCGAGCCACGGCTTGTAGATCTTCAGATCCGGGTTCACGAGCAGGCCGTAGCGGTAGAAGCGCTCGATGTCGTTGCCCTTGTACGTGCTGCCGTCGCCCCAGATGTTGACGCCGTCTTCCTTCATCGCGGCGACGAGCATCGTGCCCGTCACGGCGCGGCCGATCGGCGTGGTATTGAAGTACGTGACGCCGGCCGTCGTGATGTGGAACGCGCCGCTTTGCAGCGCTGCGATGCCTTCGGCGACGAGCTGCGCGCGGCAGTCGATCAGGCGGGCGCCGGCTGCGCCGTATTCGATCGCGCGTTTCGGGATCGCGTCGTAATCGTCTTCGTCGGGCTGGCCGAGGTTCGCCGTGTATGCGTACGGGACGGCGCCCTTGAGTTTCATCCAGTGCAGCGCTGCGCTGGTGTCCAGGCCGCCGGAGAAGGCGATACCGACCTTCTGGCCGGTCGGGAGGCTTTCGAGAATCGTGCTCATAGGAATAACCGTGGATTGAAGCCGGTGGGATCGTATTTCGCGGAATATGCGAGTATCGGCTGTCCGGGAGGTTGGGGCAAGGGTTGATTTTGGTGCGGAACCGTCGTCGGGCCTGTCGCGGCGGGCCTGACGGGCGGTTAACCGGGCGGAGAACACCGTGCAAGCCGGGGCGAAATCGCGGCAGAAACAGGCATCGACGCGCCCGGCCGAGCGCCGTGTTTCCGGGGCCGGATCGGTCGAAGGGCGGGGCTGTCCCCGTCAGGATGCCGGTTTGCTGCAAAGAAAGGCAAATGAAAAATTGGTGCGCGAAGCCCGGATTCCCGCGAGCCTCAGATATTCCACGACTGCGCGGTATCGAGCAGCTTCTCGCGCAACTGGTCGACTTCCCCGGCCAGTTTGGCCGTGATCGACACGTAGCCGGACAGCTGCGGCGGCGGTGCGTCGTGCGGCGGGTCGGCCGGCCGGCGGCGCGGCGCGAGCCGGCTCGGCGTGCCGAACTTGAGCGCGCGGCTCGCGCCGACCAGCGTGTCGCGGATGCGCCGGTTCACGGCCTTCATGTCGACGCGCATGTATTCGCGCGCCGCGACGTCGTCGCGGGCCGGCACCGCGCTCGACAGGATCTCCAGATAGCCGATGCACAGGCGCAGGCTGCGCTGGATCGCCTCGAGCTGCGTCATCGACGTCTCGCATTCCTTCGACACCGACGGCATCAGCGAGCGCAACTGCACCAGCAGCGCGCTCAGCGCGGCCATTTCCTTCAGGTGCGCGTCGTCGCTCACGTGGCGGTCGCCCGCGAGCCGCGCATGCACGGCCGCGCACGCGCGCAGCGCGTCGGCGAGCTTGTAGCGCCACGAGTAGGTCGCATAGAGCGGCAGCGCGAACGAGAACGCCAGCGCGATCGCGATGCCGGTCAGCACGTTCACCGCGCGCCACAGGCCATCGACGATCTCGTTGTCGCCGTGCCCGGCGACGATCACCATCGTGATTGCCGACAGCAGCGCGATATAGCCGGCCTTGCCGATCGCGTGATACGCGCAGAAGCCGCACGCGAGCGCCATCAGCAGGTAGATCGCGAGCGGCGCGTGCAAGAACGAATAGAGCAGGATCAGCCCGAGCCCCGCGAGCGCGCCGATCGACGTGCCGAGCGCGCGCTCGGCCGCCTTCTTGCGGATGTTGCCGTGGTGCTGCAGCCCGCCGACGACGATCAGCACGGTAATCGTCGACCATTCGCCGTGCGGCACGTTCAGGCCGGTGGACAGCGCGATCGACACGAGAATCGCAAGCGAGACGCGTGCCGCATGGATCAGCTTCGCGTGCCGGTAGCGGCGGTACGGGTCGAGCAGCGGGCGGAGCGCGTTGCGCAGGAGCGGCGGCAGCCGGGTAGGGAGCGGGGCGGTCATGTCGGAGCTGGGGTGGCCGGAACGCGCACGGCGGCCTGCGCGGGCCGGCGCCGCGCCGCATGTGCAGCAGACGTAACGCTAGCCGAACGCGGGAGGACTGTCCACGGCGCGGTCATCCGGCCTGGCCGGCCGCCGCGCGACTTCACGTCGCGTCAGGGCGATGTCATGCGTCCGCGGCGGTCGGCTGCGCCTCCAGCACGCGGTTGCGGCCGCCGGA